>NZ_AP022827.1 GCF_014466985.1 Nitrosophilus labii | reverse complement strand
GATCCGCTCCTACATACTTGCAGCCAAAACCATCCATATGTAGCCAACTATTGCCAAAATCCATATCTTGACAAATGTAAAAAACCAAAAAGCATTTAAGCTTTTTGATTTATCAAAAACACTACGATATAGATAGCTTACAAAGAGCATCCATCCAATACCCATAAAAACATTAACTGCAAGCGTAAAAAGAAACGGCAAAGCAACCGCATGGAAAAAGCCCTTTGCGATTGCTATTTTTTCATTTCTTGTAAACTCCATTTCATCCTCCATTATCTACATTTTAAAAAGGTATATCATCATCATCTATATCGGCCTCTGGTATTTGAGGGGATTGTTTATTTGCTGGTTTTTTCTGTACAGGTTGTTGTGATTGATTTTGTGGAGATTGTTGCTGAGATTCTCCATTCTTACGGTCAAGAATTTTTAGTGTCGAGACCGCAACTATATGGCGGCTCTTTTTCTGACCGCTACTATCAATCCACTGTTCCTGTACCAATCTCCCCTCCAGTAACACGAAACTACCTTTTCGCAAATACTGATTTGCTATTTCGGCACTACGTCCGAAAATATTAAAATCGATGAACATTGTCTCAACTTTTTGCTCACCATTTGCATCTTTGTATTTGCGATTGGTAGCTATACCGGATTTGGCCAATGCAGTTCCATTTTGGAAATATCTTAGTTCAATATCACGGGTTAAATTCCCGACTAATACTATTTTGTTATACATCTCCATTACCTCCATTTCTTAATTAGTTGAAAACTTTACAAGCAAAATGAAAACTACGACTATTACAGTGATAGCAAAATCCATGTAGCTCATTTTGCACCTCATTTCTTCATTGACGCATAGTAAAAGTCTATCTTGGCATTGTGTGTTTGGACATTACCCAAGGTTTTGTTAAAACTCCCTACAAAACCTTTTCCAAAGGTCAAAACTGCCAAGAATAATCCTACAAACAACAAGTACTTCATCTCCATTTCCTCCATTCCTGCATTTTGTAAAGTCTTAAATAAGACTAAGAGCATACGAAGGCAAAATTGCCCAAAAAGAGCGAAACGCTCTGCCTCATTACCTCCATCATCTGCATAGTTGTGTTGTAGTCTTGTCTACATTTTGCACCTCCATTATGTTATTCATTACTCCATTACATAAAGGCTTTTTAGCCAACTTTTCTTGATGTTCAGCGTGATTCGCAACATCACGCCCGCCCTTATGGGAAACTTCGCTATATTGACAAGTTAAAGAAGAAGGTGCATTGATATAAAAGAGAAAATATAATAATGAAGAGTTTTTGTAGCTCTGTGAAGTTTACTATAAGGGCTGCCCTATGTTTCCATAGGGAACGGACTATATCTTCATCCCTGCTTAGGGATGCCCCCTGTTTCGCCTGCCTTGTTTAGCTCCCGCCAAACTTGCTTATTCCGACTTTTTTTCTTCTGCCAACATGCTTCTTATTTCTTTTTTCAAAGAAGAGAAGCGTATTTCATGCACTCTATCGCCTTTTGCCTTTTTAACAAGTTCTAAGGCCTTGTTTTTGGCTTCAATAACTGCATTTTCAAACTCTTTTAAAGGTTTGAGCCATTTTTCCTCAACAATCTTCATTGTGCTGTTTTGTTTAATTGGTAGGTCATAGTTATCAATTGTCATCAAGGCTTCAAACAGATCTTCGGAATGCGCCGTATTGCTAACAAGCACATCAACTATAACATTACTGTTTCTTATAAGATTCAATTTTTCATCTTGCTTCATTCTTTTATACTTAGAAAAATTGAAGTTTACATATTCTCCTCCAAGTTCAGATGCTCTCTCAATTACATCACTGGCCTTGTCCACAAGTTTTTCAACAGTCTCATTCCATTTGGCAACCTCTTCGCCTGTCAATCCGTATCCCCATTCCTCACGAATTACGATATCAGCATTGTCTATTAGTCTAACAGGTCTAAGCAAGGCTTCCCTTACCTTAGTTTTAAATGGATAAACTATTGCTTTTGGATTCTCTCTTACAAGACGAACCTTTTGTTCGATTCTCTCTTTTGCAATTCCACCATTACCTTTTTGCTCTCTACGATTTGCTCTATTATTCGCCATTGTCCATACCTCCATTGTAATATTGTAGTGATTTGAATATTGAATTGATTAAGAATAAACTAAAAGGAAGCTAAACTGCTTGCAGGCTACTCCCTTACGGGATAGTCTCTGAAGGTTCTCCATATTTGTAGAGTTACAAACTTAGGAGCTTCCCTGCTGATTACCCAATCCTTATGATTTTTCACCATCGCACCTGCCGTTTCCAGCTATGCTGTGGTCCATAAGGCTCTAAGGGCTTCCCAGCATAAAAGGGGGTTTTGTATCGGCTATTCAATAACCGATTTCCAATTCCGCACTCTATTCGTTGGGTATTGCCCAACAAGTTCGCCTGACACGGGCGGAGCGTGTTGATTCAGGGAACTTCATCAACTATCTTTTATAGTAAAAGATATGCCATATTTTATCATGGAAAAAATTAAAAAGTCAATTATTTGTATAAGTCCAATACATACGGCACTCATTATGATTTTCAAGAAGGTATTTTACCGGAGATTTAAAATTAAGTGAATAGTGTGGTATTTTGGTATTGTAATCGATGAGCCAATTAGCAAGATGTTTATTAAATTCTTCCAAATCTGTAAAGAGAAGGTCTTCATAGTAATCAACAAACTGTTCTTGAATAGTTCTATTAAATCGTTCATTATGGGCATTCATTTTAGGGCTTTTAGGATATGTCCAATAGTGAATAAAGTTTTTTTGTTGGAGTAAAGCATCAAACTCTTTTTTAAATTCACTACCATTATCTGAAAGAATAGCAAGAGAGTATTTTTGCTTGTTTTTTATAGAGGTAATGCCATCAATGAGAGCTTCAAGTGCGAAGGCTGTATGTTTTGCTCTTTTGGAGGGAATTGCTACAGCAAAGGCTACTCTACTTACTGGGTCAATCATTGTAAGGATATATCGTCTAATACCATTTGAGACTCTTTGAATTGTATCAACCGCCCATAATTGAAAGGGTTGTGTTTTTAAATTTTTTGGCTTTCTGTTTTTATTTGAAGTTCTCTTTTTAGGCTTTACTCTTCCTTTGGCATCTATCCTATAAGGAAAGTGTCTCATTTTGTCTGGAGCTTTTGCGATAATCCTGCCTATTGTTGACTCTGATGGAGTTTTAAGTCCTTTTGCTTCACAAAAGGGTTTAAGTAGATGATAGAGTTTTGCTTTACCAATATTTGGATACTCTTGTCTTAATTTTCGTATTTGTCTGACTATTTCCAAAGAGACTTTAGATTCTCTTACTCTTTTTGGTTTCCGTGATTTTGGATTAAGAGCCGTAATATCCTTATTTGCCTCTTTATATGCTTTTTTCCATCTAAAAAGAGTCCTTCTGCTAACTCCAAAGGCTTCGGTTGTAGCCTCTAATCCGTATTTCTCCCAAAACTCTAATATCTTTTTTCTTTTTTTCACCTCTTCGCTTATCATAAGCGAATTGTAGTATATCCTTTCTAATCTTTTATACCCTTTGACCCCTAGCAACGTGTATCTGATTTGCACTCCCTTCCCTCCTTATAGGAGTGCCATATCTTTTTGAATCTGTGCATTATTGAGAATTTTTCATCTGAAAGATTAAAAGAGGTTCGTCATAATCAAGTCCTGCTTTATCGGCTATGTATTTTAATATATCTGATGTTTTAACCAGTGTCACCTTAAATTTTTCGATAATCTCCCCTGCCTCTTTCGGGTCAAGATCAGTTTTGCCCTCTCTAATAGCCCTGAAAATATCATTTGTTCTTATCAGAAGATCACACATTGTTTCTGCTTCTTTACAATCAGTATATACAATCCTTGAGTTTGGTTTATTAATCATATCTGTACGTTTTCTACCCATTACATACTCCCTATTGTATAGTTATCAAAAAACTTGTAACCTAAAAAAGTAACAATTCCTATTATCATATAAAAAAGCCAACTGTTCTGCGAAAAGGCAACTTTTATATCCTGTGCACTTGGTATAGAATTTTCAATCAAAACATATAAAATAAAATAAAAAAGCAATATGCTCCACCAGGTATTCGGCATATAATTAAAATAATTCATAAAAACAAAAAAAGCTACAATAAGTAAGAAAAGTGGAGCCAAGCCTATTAAAAAAGCATTGTAGAAAGCAACATATGCCGATACACTTCCAAAATCCCATATATATCTTTGCCCATCCAAAGAAACTCTTTTCTTCGGAATAATCGAGAAACCGTAAGGTCTGCCACCGGTAATAGAGGCAACCAACCAGTGACTTATTTCATGAGGCAAAGTATCAATAACACCCCAAAACATAACGCTCCACATTTTGTCTGTTCTCAAAAGGAAACTTTTGAATCTTATTATTAATACTATCAACACAATACCTGTAAAATGAAACATCAAAACATCAGACATTTTCATGATACTCCGAATATTGGTAAACTTTCGCCTTGTTTAAAACATCATCTTTTAACTTGCTGTTTTCCAATTTGGCTTCGTCAAGTCCAAAAACCCTTCCAAAAATAGGTATCGCATTAAATTCTACTTTCTGAAATACAAGATCAATTACAAATTTACTACTATAATATCCATTATCTATATCAATATATCCTACCACATTGCGTTTTTTAGCCTCTTCTACAAAATATCTTGTCATCTTCTCTGAATCAACAGGAGAAACAACTTCCTCGATTACATTTTTCACGGTATTCCAGTCAAACAGTATCATGTCCTTATACGAAACGCTTAAAATATCAACAATAAGTCCACTCGAATATGCTTTATTAATCATTTGAGACAACTTATCAAATATCTTCCCTTCATACTCATCAAACTCAAACTCTATCTTATCTGTTTTGATTTCCTTTTTATTATCATTTACAAACTCATTTTTCTTAGTATCCTCATTGTTTTTCCCATCTTTATTGATTATTCCAAACTCTGCCCCAACATCAAAATCTATATCACTCAGCTCTACAATATTGTTTTTTTTATCTTTTTTGTCCTTATCTTTATTTTTGATGCTTTTTTTAATTTTATTCTCTTCTTTTCCATACAAAAACACCCTATTCTTTCCGGACTTTTTAGCATCATATAACGCTTTATCAGCATTAGCAATAAGATCATTTATTGTTGCACATCCAGAAGCAGTTACCATTCCAATACTCACGGTAAATTTTATCTCTTTTTCTTCAAACTCAATCCCTGAATTTTCAATCTTGGTACATATTTTTTTAAATAAATTTTTTCCACTCTCTTCATCCATATCCGGTATTACTACTGCAAACTCTTCACCTCCATAACGATATACTTTACCGTTATATTCCCTTACTTCTGAATATATAACATCTACAATCTTTTTAAGAACCTGATCACCGGCCAGATGACCGTATGTATCATTTATTTTTTTAAAATTATCTCCATCTATCATGGCGAATATCATAGTATCCTTATGTTCGGCAAAATATAAATCAATATCCTTTTCAAAACACATTCTATTATAGGCTCTTGTTAGGCTATCTTTAAGTACCGCATCCTCAAGCATTCTTTTCTCTTCATATACTTTTTCCAATTCCTCTTTAAGTTTTTGTTCATTTTCCAAATCTTTATCGTCTTTACTTTTTTTGTTTTTTTTCAATCTTTTAGTTAAAGGTTTACCAACATTTTTATCAAGAATATATCTTTCAATTTCACGTTTTCTCGCAAGCTTATCTGCATCAACAAGCATTTTTATCAGTTCATTACCATTGTTAGGCAACTTTACTGCATGATGATTTTCTATCGCTTCAACTACGATGTCCCTGCTCTCATATGAAGGAAACATCTCTATAAAGATAAGCTTCGAAACAATATGATGCGGTTGCTGTCTAAAGATTTCAATAGATACCTTTTTGACTTTTTCTTCAATTTTTTGAATTTTTCCTATGTCATGTGCAAGAGCTGATACAACTGCTTTGCCAAATAGCATCGCAAACTGGGTTTTGCCTCGTTTATCAAGTATTGCATATATCTCTTCCAAAACATTTAATGTATGATCGTAAAGTGTTATATTCCTTAATACTTTATATGAGTTCAATCCGTCCGTACTAACAATCTCATCTTTGTATTTAATCTCCGGATCTTTATCATAATAACTTGCAACACTTGGAATATCACCTTTATCTTCCAATAATTTTAAAAGATCAATAATAATAACTCTTTCTTCGTTTGACAATCTCTCAATATTTGGAGCTATAATTCTTTGATAGATCTCATTGGTTTTGTTTTTTTCAAACTCAGGATACTCATATGTATTTGGCAATAAAACATTAGATGATTGCTCCTCCTCAACTTGTTTCCTCACCTCTTCTCTAAGTGCATCTTTATAATCTTCGGCTTCAAGCCACAAATAGGCAATATCGTTAAGATGTATATATTTAACTGAACAGTTTGCCCTGGTTTTTAATTTATAATCTTTCCATATCAATGCACCTATTAAAATTATATTTTCTGCAATCAGAACCATATACACATATTTTCTATTTTCGTCCAAAATGTGTATAAAAAGATCCAAATCAAAAAGAAATCTACCGGTTTTAAGATATATTATTCCTGTAACTATTGCAACTACACTAATAGCCATAGCAAATATGTACTTGAAAATCTTTCCATACAAAGGATGTCTATATATAAAATCCATAAATCTATCTAAAAAAAACATTTTATCCCTCTTTACTTGTGATATCCGGAAATTGAATAACATATTCGGCTTTGCGGACCGGTGCTGTTTTTCCTTTGTATTCACCTTCAAATCCAAAATAATAAAACTCTCTTTTTTGCAATCTGTTTACATCTTCCGGTTTTATATTCACCTCTTCCACTTCTCTTGTAGTTATCCCCCCATTGAGAGACAGGATCGGCGAATATCCTTTTCTTGTTCCGCCATACCTTGCAATTAATTCTGCACTATTTTGTTCGTTTAGCCTCATTACAATCTTAGTACTGGTAAGGTCAAAAAGACGATTTGCTCTATCTCGTCCAATCTCCGCTACAATATCAGCCATCGACTGCGTAATACCTGTTATAGATACATTTGCCCCTCTTCCTTGCGCATATAATGTTTCAATGCCACGATATACTGATGATGCCATTTCATCGATATAAATATTTAACCTGCGATCAAATTTTTTACCAGATGCATAATATCTTCCAACCGAACTCTGTATCATTGAAATTACAACTTTAGATACAACACTTGAAACCTGCCTTGTTAAAAGCGACCCCGTTTGAATATAAAGAATAACTCCTTCTCCTCTTTCTAATCGATCAATAAAAATATTTTTGTTAACATTTCCTATAATTTTTCCGGTGTTACCAGTTGTCATTTGTGTAAGAGTTGTTCTGAGCGTTGAGGATACTTTTGAAAAATAATCTTGAGGGGAAGAGAGGATCTGATTGATCAGTTCTTGTATACGGTCTTTCTCCTCCATTCCTCTAATACCTTTAATCTGGGTGAGCAAGGAATTAAGTCCTTGATAATGTGCATATCTGGCAACTTCATCAAAATTAAGCGGTCTGTTTTCACCGGCAACTTTTCTCATCATTAGTAGTGATTTTACAATAGCAGTAGTTGTCTCAAGGGAAACATTATAAAAAAATTCATCTTCAGTAGGTACACCAGCAACAATATGGGAAATAATCTCTTCTTCCATATAGTAATGTCTCAGGGGATTGATATGAATAGACAGACTCGGAAAAATCGGGGATAAAAAAAGCAATTCTTTTTCTCGCCCGTATGTCTGGGCAACCTGAAAAATCTTACAAAACAGATCAATATCTCCTTTGGGGTCAACGACAATAACATTATCACCTTTGATAATATCCTGCTCTGCCATATTTTCAAGCAATCTTGTTTTTCCTACACCAGGTGCCCCAAAAACTGAAATATGGTTGACTTTATTGCTATCATTCAATTTGATTTCAACAAGTTCCTTTTGCTTAAAATCATCTATACGAAATCCCTTCCCAATTAAAGTATAATTTTTGTGATTGTTTTTACCGAATTTTTTACAACAACCGCTAAAGAGTTTCATAGTATGCCTTTAAAATCTTTTCAATTGCATCAACTTCTTCTTTTTGTAGAAAAATATAATTTTTATACGGTTTCATTGTAGTTTCAAGAGCTTCTCTAAAGGTAAAAGGTGGCCGATAACTTCTCGGTGAAACACATCCCTGAAATACATCCGCAATATTTATAAAAGAGGCTTCCTTAGGAAAGTTTGTTTCTTTATAGTATCCACTGCCATCCGGTAGTTCATGATGATAGTAAACAAAATCTGCACATTTTACAAGTCCTCTTTTCTCAAGATATTCATGAGATAGAACAGGATGTCTTTTAACAACCTCTTTTTCTTGCTCGTTCAAATGTCCGGGTTTTTGTAAATAGTTTCCTACCCCAAGCAAACCTAAATTTGCATAATATCCCGCAAGATAATACTCAGGTTCTTCTATTCCAAACTCTTTGCCTATCAAAGAAGCAATAATGCCAGTTTCATTTATCTTCTGATACAAGAAAGGTTTGTATAGTTTTAACATAGCAACAAAGTCATCGAGGAATTTTTTTTCATATTCAAAATCCATAATTCTCCCTTTAATAGTTTTCATATTCTTGTTTTGCTGTATATTTACTCTTATTTCGCAAATATCCTTTATAGAAAATTGTCAAATAAGGAAAAAATGCAAACAGCAACATTGAAAAAAGTATCTCTTTGCCTGCATCGTCAAGTGCTGGAATTATAAACCGATAGTAATATTGATATAATGCTTCCGGCGTGACCCCGTTTTCAACAAATATATCCACAAACCATTTTGTGTAATCGATCATTGTATAAATAAAATCAGGATCTTGATAAGATAGCTTTTGCAGGTAATTAAAAAGCATATAAATCCCGACACCTTTTAAAATAAATGTGGCACTTCGACCATTCAAAAAAGAAAAGATTGCTCTTTTTGTTAAATCTCCTTCATAATACTTTGATAAAAAAATCATAAACAATGTAGATGCAAGAATTGGCAAATATGAACCTATATCGAATATAAGCTGCTCATTATAAGTGATGTTTTGTCCAAAAAAGAAAACTTTAAAGCTTGGATATACTGTTTGTAAAAATGGTAACAGTGTTACAAAAAACAATCCTTCTACTATTCCGCTCTTAAATCCAACTTTAAAAAAATCCCAGATTTGTTCAATAGTAAAATATTCTTTCGGTAAATCCTCTGATGCCCTGCTTTCCAATACATAATATCTTTGGATTTCGCTAAGAGCATTTAGAATATTTTTCGGTTTTTTATATGCAGAACCTTCAGCTGCTGCTGCGTTATTCGTTTTAAGGTCCACATTTTGTGTCGCAAATCGTCCACCTGATCCATACCCACCGCTTCCACCTGATCCATAACTACCTGGCATTAAAATACCTCCTTATAATTGTTTAAAAATTACTTTTTCACCCAAACTTAATCTTACAAGTTCAATCTCTTGTTTGCTGGGCATTTTACCTATATAAATTTTTGTACGATAACCAAATTTTCTCTCAATTGCGTATATCCTATAATCATTACCAATTATTTCTCTAATTATATATTCGGTCAATTTTTTTGATACTCTATCAAGAACAATATTCACTCTCCCTTTTTTCTTACTAAGTTTATGGACATGAAAATACAACTCTGTTTCCTTTGTATATTTTCCATCATTAAGCTCTTTTGGATTCAATAAATTTTTAGGAGCAAAAGCATTCCCGTATTTCGTAAATACCAACAAACCCTTATCTGTTGTATCAATTATCTTGCCCCTTATAACTTTATCTTTTCCGATATCATTTTTAATAGTTTTTATCTTATCTCTTACATACGCATCGATCATATTCTTGTAAAACTTGTCTCTTATTTTCAAAAGTCTGTTTTGTGTTATATGAACTTTTCTTTTCTTTCTGCTGCCATCTTTATTAACATACAACTCATATATCGTATAATTTTTACCATCGAAAGAGTCTATAAGCTCTCCCAGATTTAGATCCTCTTTTATTGTCTCTTTCAATATTTTCATAATAGTGAAACTATCTACATCATAGCTTCTCGATACTTCATTGAGCAGATCTAAAACAGTCATCAATCTGCAAAATCCTTATATTTATCGCCAAATTCTTCGATTAAATACTCCAAAAGCCCTTCTTCTTTTAATGCCTTAATAGTTTTCCTATCTTTCCTAAGTCCAGCAACCGTTCCGTAAAAACCAGCTGAGCTAAGTCCATATTTCTCAATAATTTTTCGAGGCTTAATGCCCCTCTTATCGAGCTCTAAAATTACCTTGTGCTTCATTTTGATATAATTATCCTTTGTAGATTATTGATAAAATATTTTATCAAAAATTATCAAATTTTAGAAGAAAATCGACTAAAATTTATCAAGGTTTGAAATGAATCCAAAAAACAAAATATTTGGGCAACGATTAAGAGCAATAAGAAAGGAGCTTGGATTATCACAAGAAGAATTTGTTGAAATTTTAAGCAAAGTACATCCTATATCTCAAAGATCTTTGTCTGCAATTGAAATCGGGGAAAGAAGATTATGCCTTGATTTGGCCGATGATATATGTGAAGTATTTAAAATCAATTTAGAATGGATAAGAACCGGTAAAGGAGAGAAATTCACCTCTCCTCAAGACACTGCATAACCTTTATTCCCAAAGCACTACTCCACAAACCTCTTCTGTGTTGTTTTGCATCTTTTAACAAAATTCTAAATTTTCTTTCTATGGAATAATTTTTTATGTATCTCCAGTAAGGAACAGCATATCCGCTCTCTACTGCCAGTTCATTGTATATCCCATAAGGAGTATCTACAATACATATAAATCGCCCATAACGATCTTGTCCTGTAATTTTAAAACTATACTTTTTACCTTTTTTAAAAATCTTTTTTGCGAAACCAGTTGCAATCTTACCAGCTTCAACCATAGAGCTTGCGGTAATGCCCTTACACTTACTCGCATCTCTTTTAGCTTTTTTATTGAGCTTACTCTCTGGTGTGTCTATAAAAGCTATTCTACAAACTATTCTTTTTCCTTCGCTGTATAGTTTAAGTGTATCACCATCTACTACTTTCTCCAAAATACCTATATCTGCAAATCCAAAAGTTATAATACTTAAATAAACCATAATTTTCTTAAACATACCAACTCCTTTTTTTGATACAATATAACAAAAAACAATCAAAGGAACAGCAATGCCTTTTATATTATTAATGCTTGCCGTACTTATATTTGCCATTACAAAAGGGCTTATAATAGAAGCTTCACCAATAGTTTTTTTTATAACAGCTTCTTTATATATCCACTTCAATAAAGAAAAAGCAAAAAATATACTCGATCCATATTTTTAATACGGAAGCGTGGTTGTGCTATTTATATAAATATTTGTAGCATTTTACACTATTATAGTCGAAAATATTCTAAAGCCACAACTATCTAATTCTTTTTACAATCCACTTACCATAAACTTAAAATAATAAGTTGCAAAAAAGCCCATAATTACGGGTATCGTGCTATTGCGGAAGCGTGATTGTGCTATGTAAACTTAAACTCATAAATATTAAGAGCATACTCCCAAACTTAAATAAAAAAAACACCTACAAATCCCATCATTAAGCCATTTAAGTTTTTTGCGGAAGCGTGGTTGTGCTATGTAAACTTAAATAAAAAATTAGCAAAACCCCCCTATTTATGGCGAAATACAAACAAAGAAATATAAGATGATTAAGAAAATAGTCGAAAACATTCTAAACAACACGGATTCTTAAAGTGAAAACGGAAGCGTGGTTGTGCTATTGCGGAAGCGTGGTTGTGCTATTGCGGAAGCGTGGTTGTGCTATTGCGGAAGCGTGGTTGTGCTATTGCGGAAGCGTGGTTGTGCTATTTTGCAGATATTTATAGAACTATATAGATATTATAGTTCTTATAGAGGGGCGGTTTTTTTATAACCGCCCCATCTATTCAATAGCATTTATACAAGCTGGTAAAATTTTTACAGAATTCAACCCTTGATAGTAAAATGTCTCATTTTTTGGGTTATACAGGATACCAAACTTTTCAAGAGTATCAATGTTTTCTTTTACTTCTTTTTTTGCGTATCTAATAGATCTATCGCTTTCCATTGGAAAGCCTATTGTTTCAAGTAGGTCCATTATATTTAAGTTAAGTTGTTTATGTGTAAAGAAAAATCTTATTATTGATCTTAGAAGAGGACTTTCAAGCTCTAAAAGGTTTGCTACCTCTCTTTTGTAATTGACTGATAAACCGTTTTCATAGAATTTAACATATCTTGCGTCAAAAACAATTCCATACAAATCCTCTTTTTCGCTGTAAGCCTGATGCGAAATTATATTAAAGTCAAATTCGTTTCCATGGTTATCTTTGTATTTTATAACAGTATCCCTTATCTCATCTATTTTTTCTTTGAACCATTTAAAATTCCGACTTTTTGCATTATTGCTATTTTGATACATTTTCCAGGCTTCATATAAAGAAAAATATATAGCGATGCTGCCATCTGGTAAACGTTTAGTTTTTCTATGTACACTTAGAATTACATCAATTATAGATTTATGCGTATCAGTCAGAAGTCTATTTCTTATCTCTACTGTTCCCCATTTTGTTTTTACAACACGAACATTTTTGTTTTCTATAAAATCCTTATATGTCCGTGAATTTTTGACAATTTTTGATACAGGCGCAAAAATAGGAACTCTTAGCTCATCAACGGTAGACGTAGAATTTTCTATTTTTGTTTGAATATCAAACAAAGTTAGTTGCTCTTTTCTCATGATTTTTCCTTAAAAGTCATCATATAATGTTGTTTTACCAATTCCCTCTTTCCTGTTTGTTGTATTTTTCGCAGATTGAGGGAATATTTGTCTCTCTACTTTATCTCCACCCAAGATAATTTTAACTCCCCAATTATCCTTTTCTACAAATATAGTTTTAAATGTATCAGGATTTTTTGATTTTTTATCTATATTTTTTAATTCATAATGTAATCTCACTGCATCTACAAAAGCTCCTGCACCCCTTACCTTATTATCTTCTTTTCTGCTATGATGAGATAAAACTATCGTTTTATTCTCCTTTATTGCCCAAGTGTTTAGTAAATTCATAAAATATCGAGCATTTGTATTAGAATTTTCCTCTCCCCCATAAAAAGCAATAAGGGGATCAAATATAATAAGATCGAACTCGCTTAATTCTTTTTTCATTTGGTAAAAATATTCGCTTACCTTTAAAACTCCAGCATTATTAGTTTCAGCAATATAAATAGGCATTGTGTCCGTACCTGCAATACTAATTCTATCAAAAATTTTTTCCGGGTTTTTAAGGGAAATAATTTTATTTACAATTTTATTCATTCTTGATTTTGAAATACCAACGGTATCTTCACTTAGCCATCCAAAGGCTTTTAAATTTGGATTTTCCATGCAAAACCTGATTAGGATTTGCAATAAAAGAAAACTTTTACCTGATCCGCCTCTTGCCGAGATGAATGTTATTGCGTTTTTAGGAATTGGCAACCAGCTTTTTAACCAAAATTCCGGCTCCTTTTCCTCTATTTCGTTCACTTTATGTATGTTAATTATTCTTGTTTCATTAAGTGTTTTATTATCATATTCTTCGATAAAAGATATCAGGTTACTTTTGATTTCATATGAACTTTTATCTTCGATCTCTGCCGCTTGTAAGATACTCTTTACTTCATAAAATAGTTTTCTTTTTCTTGCCTTCTCTTTTAATTCTTCTATGTATACAACTAAATTTGACAATGGATTTGCAGCCAAAACCTCAAGAAATTCTATTTCATTGAATCTGTTATGCTTTTCAAGATAATCCTTTAAAAACTCCTCATCAATTGGTTTATCGTTCTCAAATAAATATACGATCGCTTCGAATAAACTTTGATGGAAAGGATGAAAAAAATGGTCTGGTTTTAATTGTGGTCCATATTTTTCAAATAGTTGAGGGTCAAACACAAATGAACTTAATATTGCTCTTTCAATATTAATATTATAAAGCTTACTCATAGCCCTGAACTTTCGTCATATTTTTCTTTTAATAATTGGACTTTTTTTACAAAATCATATAGCATTGCCGAAGGTATTATTCCTTCAATCGGTTGCATTACAACCCTGCCTGATGGTGTTACAATCATAAAAGTTGGTGTTTCGCCCTGGAAAGGCAAATCAACAGGAACTTTTCCGCCTCTTGCAATATCTGTATATACTACCACATATTTATTTTGAAGAAAATTCAACAGATTTTTATTATTATTAACATCTTGCATAAACTTGATACAATGCGGACAATTACTTGACAAAATGAAAAAAGCAATTAATTTGTTCTCATTTTGCGCTTCAGGCAAGGCATCATATATGCTGGTGTATGTGCCTGCAACTGCAATTTGTAATAAAAATATCAATCCAAGTAAAATCTTAGCAATTTTTTTCATCTTTTTTATCCTCACTTTTAGCTTTTTCGGATCTGTTTAATAAATCACTAAAAAATTTCCTCATTTTTTCCTTTGCGGCAGCTCTGCTTTCAGGCGTTTCTCCTGTTATTTTATCCAATGTTTTTTCGGCATTGTCCATTATCTTTTGTATTGCTTCTTTGAAATCCATGTAATATCCTCCTTATTTATAAAATGATTTATTCATAGCTTTTAATAATCTTTCTATTCCCTTGCTTTTTGCTTTCTCATTTATCTTTTTAAGGGTATAGTTCACGCTTGCTTCACCATATGCTATCCAATATAGCTCATCAGGATCCGGACTACCTATTGTGGATTTATACTGCTGAACAACCGGATTGTAATTTTTAATAAACAAAACCGCTGGTACCGCTTCTACATCAAACCTCCTTGTTATTTTTGGATTGATTTCGATATTGAATTGGTATCTGTTCTTTATATCACTCTTATCGCCGTTTTCATCTTTTATCAAAAGCTTGTTTATATAATTTATTGTAGGCATTATTTTTTTAGGAGAACCAATAACACCTCTTAATACAAAAGTTACATCGGTATTTACCGGTTCAAGCATCTTAAAATAGTTTTTAATTGTTGCGTCCGGTAGTGATGAACTTATTACAATGAATATTTTTTCGTTTGGCTCTAAATACTTATTGGTTGATAAAAGAGGACTGTTGTCTTTTGCGAGCTGTTCCATAATTTCTTTG
The DNA here is from genome assembly GCF_014466985.1 of Nitrosophilus labii. Taxonomy (NCBI): domain Bacteria; kingdom Pseudomonadati; phylum Campylobacterota; class Epsilonproteobacteria; order Nautiliales; family Nitratiruptoraceae; genus Nitrosophilus; species Nitrosophilus labii. The sequence continues at coordinate 87,367 of NZ_AP022827.1, read as the reverse complement.
GTTTGAACACTATATTTTCCCGCATATTTACTCCAGTCAATTGATTTATCATACAAGATGTAGTTTTGATTCGCAACTACACCTTTTTGAAATTTTTTAGATTTTACATAATTATTAACTTCTTTTGCATATTCTTCTGCTGCATTACTTTTTCCAAAACTTATGTTGTATTTTCTTTTTATCTCACTTGCATTCATATCTTTAAGTTTTTTGAATTGTGTCAAATTGAGATCTAAACTGTTTTTCCGCAACTCTTCAGGGTCAATTCTAACCGTTTCCATCCTCTGTTTGCTCAAATATTTTTTCATGAACAGTTCTGTTTTATTGATATCTTCACTTGCAATTAACATTATGCAGGTAAGTGTTATCATCAACCATTTCATTCAACTTCCCTTATGTAAGAGTGTACTGGTAATGGTCTACCGAGGTAGTAACCTTGCAGATAGTCCGCTTCTATTGTTTTAGCAATAGAATACAGCTCTTTGTTTTCAATATGTTCTATAACAGTCTTTTTTTTCAACGATTTTGCAAAAGAATTAAGATGTTTAAGTGCATCTATAATTGCCGTTTTCCCCTTTTTGATACTTTGCATAAAAACACCATCAAACTTGATTGTATCAATAAAATCGTAATCACAAACAAGATCTCTTACCGATTTCTCCGAACAAAAATCATCAAGTGCTATACTAAAACCTTTTCTTTTTAGATTCAAAAGTAGGTTTCCTTTATTCTCGCAAATCAGAACATCTTCAGTAATTTCAATTGTTATCAATTTGGCCTCAGCAGCATTAAAATAACTGCAAATATAATCAGAATTTTCCTCTGTAAGTTCATCTTGTGACAAATTAATCGATATTCCACTACTTTTTATACTTTGATCATGGAGAATGTTTTTAACAAACAACAATAACTCTTTAGTGAATTTACTTGCAATATCTGGTGTGATAGATTGTATATTACCATTTTGAAATACTCTGCTTAAAACTTCATAGGACCTGATTTTTTTGTTATATCCATTTTGGAATATAGGCTGCAAATGATAATCAATTAAAATCAAATTGCTTAAAAATATTTTATTGAAGTTGTTGTTTACTTTATCTTTTAAACAATTAGAATGCACAACACTCCCTTTTTTTGAATAGTAAATAATTAAAGTTATCTCCAACAAAAGGAATATTTTTCCCATAGCTCCACAAAAGCCCACTTTGCCCTATTCCGGTGGCTATTGGATGTGGTATTGGTGCCATGATTTGCATACGGTAGGCTGACTTTCTCCATATTGGAGCCGGATAATATCCACACAATCCAAGCTGACCCCAACTACCCCAAAGAATCAGTTGTCTATGAAGTTTATAAATTATAGATGCAGCCACACTTGCACTATCCTCTACATAGTCTTTAGTATTTGTGTTTCCGGTAAGCGGATAAGCATTTCCCCAGCTCCCTTTGCACCAAAACAGAGGATCAAGCGGTGCGTTTATCTGTGCTGCTACGCTATCGGCAATACAAGCCATATTTGTAATAGGATTTCCAAATAACAATGCTTCTGGATTTATAATTGCACTTAACATATCATCGTTCCATAATGGATCTACTTCTGTTATGTACGCTACATCAAAACCAGTAGTTTCAAGACATATAAAATCTGTCATAAGCTCAAGTATTGCATAAAGAGGAAAAATGTAATAGTGTGCTTGAAAAAATGTTCTGCTTTTGCTTATTGCATCACCCTTGGTTCCTCCTTGCATAGGATTTAAACCAAGTCCAAAACCCAAACCAGCAAAACAGTATGGATCTTTTACGACATCGATCAAACGACTCGGTTCAAAGAAACTTACAGGGATACCAATTCTTACAAAAAGTGGGGGCGGCATATTGCATATACATATTGGAGAGCCGACACTACCCATTGGATCTGGCATAGGCCCTTGTAATATTGTAATTCCAGCAATTCTAAGCGGTAACATACAAGAATAACAGGTGCTTGTCATAATAGTAACAAGTTGAGCCGGATTAGCTTTACATACTGCTTCAGCTTTACCAGATGGCCACAGTAGCATTAATGTAAAAAAAAGAACTGCAAATCCTTTTTTCATCAATTCTCCTTGTTGCTTCCAAGACATATCTCTCTTACTTCCATCTTATCGCCTTTTTGGATTATGATACTCGGTGTATGTTTTAATTGAAATCTTTCTTGTATTTGTGGCATACAATAGTATACATTTTGGTTCAATTCTTTTGTTAATTTATAATAATTGCCATCTGTTATCAGCAGTCTATACGCTATTGTATTTGCATATTTGCTGTTCTTAAACCATTCTACTTCCGTAGGATTTTTGCCATTAATAACTACTATTCCATAACTCAAATGTGCATATTTGAGGGGATTGAACGTAAAACCTTTTGGATAGATAATCTTGCCCTCGGCATCTGTAATATCTCTATCAAGTGTATAAGTGAGATCTGGATAAAACACTCTATTCTTTTTGGCCGGAGTTAAAGGTTTAATTCCTTCAGGTTTGTAGTTTTTTATTCTATTTTTTGCAGTATCACGCATTTTGTTAAGTTTAGATTCAAGGTATTCTTTGTTATCTTCGATATATTTTTTAATTGCTATCAAAAGATCTTCTTCTGCAAAATCATATGTTTTTCCTAAATAAAAAATGTTTGCCTCTTTGGCAAAAATTAGTCCAGCTAAAAATATCAACAATACAAGTTTTCTCATTTATCACTCTCTTTAATCGCATTTTCAAAAAGGAACATCGTATTTTTGACAAGCTCCTCTTTCGTAGCAAGTCCTGCCTTTATTCTCATCCAAATAGCTTCACCTCTACTGTTTTTATAGATAAAAAAGTTATCAGGTGTCGTTTTGATTTTAAATTTCGACACAAGCTCAGGCCTCTCCTGTAAGTTTACAAACTCAGTCTCTACACCATAATCTCTTTCAAGCATTTGATAGATAATTTTTTGTCTCTTGAATGCAAGTTCATTTTCCGATTTGTAGAACATTACAAATGCAAGATCCTCTTTATGTTTTTTAAAAAACTCTTTCTTCTCTTTTTCTTTCTCTAAGAATTGTGTACTTCTTGCGAATTTATCTTTACCAATCTCTGGGTATTCAAGTTCTGGTTCTTCAAGCATGAGCACATATTGTACTTTTGTGAACTTTTCTGCTTTGTCGAGCATGTACTTTTTTAATCGCATTACGGCTCTGACATTTTCTTTTGTAGGTTTCATTACTGCAATCTTTTTTGTTTTTTCTAAAAGTTCTCCAAATTCATCTGCTGTCATATCATCGAGCCGATCATATGGTATCGTTTTAATAAACTCTTCATCAGACACTGTTTTATTTTCATCATTTTTATTTTCTATTTTTTCCTCTTTATAATAAAACCAACCCTCTTTGCCTTTAGAAAAAAAATCGTTAGATGCAAAAGTATTAACTACTATCATACAAAAAACCATATATTTAAAGAACTTCATCTTTTTCCTTACTTACTGGGATTGCATTACTCGGATTGTTTTGTAGTTGTTTAATTTGTATTTTTAGATCGGATATTTGTTTGCCAAGAATATCATTTTTGTCTATTAAAGAAAATCCATTTTCCTGCACCTTCTCACCTACTCTAAACTCAACAGTATCATTTCCAAACATACCGCCATCTTTGTAATGTGCATATACTTGTTGCTTAGATAGATCAATGTTATTATTTTTTACAAAATCTTCGTATGCTTGTGCTTCTTTTGTAGGATAACCTGCCGAGTCAACAAAAGTAAATTTATTAACAGGTACATAACCTTTTTCCATTTCTTGAGAAGGGATAAACTGCCCGCTTGCAGCTGTTTCCATAAAAAAAGCCTCTTCTAATACTACTCCGACTGCTCCTGCCTTTGCTATTTCAGCTGCTCCACTCATTATTACTTTTGGATCTTTAACAGCTTTCCACGCATCATCAAGCAGTTCGTTTACACCTTTTTTGACATTGTCAAAGAAACTTTCTTCGGTTTTATACGAATTAGGTTTTATATTATCTGCTATATCTTCAGTTTTTGCAGTAAGCTTTGCAAAATCTCTCAGTTCTTCATTAAGTTTTGTACGAACTTGATCTATCGAACCATCTTTATTAAATACTCCTCCACCTTTTTCAAATGCATCTCTTAATCCAAGTTCTTCCATCAGTTTTTTTGTTTCAGGTGAGTTTTTCTTAATTGCATCTTCAAGCTGATCTGTTTTTTGCATAATTTCTTCGAGTTCGTCAATATTTTTTGCATTTTTGAATTTATCCAAAACTTTACCTGCAATATCCTTAGCAGCTTTTGACGTAGCTCCTAACCCAAGTCCAAGTGCAACTGCACCGGTTACTATCTCATCTTTATTGTCTTCCCAAAAACGATTAAACAACCCTTGTTCTCCCCAAGCTTTTCCATTATTTACACTCTTTTGTACCTTCTCACCTACTCTAAACTCAACAGTATCATTTCCAAACATACCGCCATCTTTGTAATGTGCATATACTTGTTGCTTAGATAGATCAATGTTATTATTTTTTACAAAATCTTCGTATGCTTGTGCTTCTTTTGTAGGATAACCTGCCGAGTCAACAAAAGTAAATTTATTAACAGGTACATAACCTTTTTCCATTTCTTGAGAAGGGATAAACTGCCCGCTTGCAGCTGTTTCCATAAAAAAAGCCTCTTCTAATACTACTCCGACTGCTCCTGCCTTTGCTATTTCAGCTGCTCCACTCATTATTACTTTTGGATCTTTAACAGCTTTCCACGCATCATCAAGCAGTTCGTTTACACCTTTTTTGACATTGTCAAAGAAACTTTCTTCGGTTTTATACGAATTAGGTTTTATATTATCTGCTATATCTTCAGTTTTTGCAGTAAGCTTTGCAAAATCTCTCAGTTCTTCATTAAGTTTTGTACGAACTTGATCTATCGAACCATCTTTATTAAATACTCCTCCACCTTTTTCAAATGCATCTCTTAATCCAAGTTCTTCCATCAGTTTTTTTGTTTCAGGTGAGTTTTTCTTAATTGCATCTTCAAGCTGATCTGTTTTTTGCATAATTTCTTCGAGTTCGTCAATATTTTTTGCATTTTTGAATTTATCCAAAACTTTACCTGCAATATCCTTAGCAGCTTTTGACGTAGCTCCTAACCCAAGTCCAAGTGCAACTGCACCGGTTACTATCTCATCTTTATTGTCTTCCCAAAAACGATTAAACAACCCTTGTTCTCCCCAAGCTTTTCCATTATTTACACTCTTTTGTACCTTCTCACCTATTTCAGAATTATCAGACTGGAGAGTGTTTTTGGTGTTATTATAGTTTTGAAGCATCTTGTCTTTTTGCTCTCCAAGTTTTTGATCATCATCATAAAGCTTTGAAGTATCAACAACTGAAATATTTTTAGGGGTATGCATAGCCGATTTCATTTTTTCTATACCGCTAACATCTACATTTTCTGATAAAGTATCAATGTTTCCGGCTCCATATTTTTTATACAGTTCATTTAATTTCTCAAAATCACCTTTGGCCAATAAATCTTCCCAGCGTCCGGCGGCTTCAATTGCTGCCTTTTCGATAGGCATTTTTCTTAAATTAGGATCTCCTTTTATCCAGTTATTCAAAAATGCAGCACCGGCATCGCTGGTAAGCATCTTTTGAGTATTTTGAGCAAAGGAAAGTTTTTGAGCTGCTGATTCAGCTTCTGTTAGACTTTCAGTATATTTTTTAGATGCTGTTTCAAGTTGGCTGGCTTTTTCGGAATCTATATGTTTTGTTACATTAGCAAGAGATTTTCTATATTCTTCATTTTCGGTAAATTGATGTTGCAATGTTTCTTTAAATTCTGCCAAATGTTGTTCGGCTTCTTTGGATGTGTCTGTCCAGGAATACTTTTTGCCATTAGCATCAAAAGCTGTGTATTCAACACCCCCGGATACTACTTTTGCCGTAATAAATCCACTTCCGTTAGCTGCTATCTTCTTCATATTCTGAAAACTTTCTCCAAAACCTTCGGAATGTTCAAAAGTTTTATTAAATGCTTCACTTTCAGCTTTTGATATATTTTTAATATCACTTTGCGCAACACCTTTGCTTATCATGTCTTGAAAAGCACTTTCATTTGAGTTTATAGTATCAATGCTATTTGATATGCTATTAGATAATTCAGTTTGAGCATTTTTTAGATTAGTTTGTGCTTTTGAATATTCATTAGAGGCGGTATTTGAAATATTCTGAGCATATGCCATACTGCCAGGGGAATCGAAACCAACAATTTTATTGCTCGCTACTTGCATTTTTGTCAAGCCATGATCCATCTCGATATTGCTTGTAGTTATGCCGGTATTTTTATCGGTATGTTTTGTAATGCTATATGTATGATCTCCGTACATTCCATGGTTAGCACCTTGGGTGTTTTGTGAAATGTGTCCGCCAAGATCACCATATACATCGTTGCCTACTCTTATAGCCGGTTGAGTAGCGGTAGTCATCTTTTCAGCAAGATTTCTACCACCTGTATTTGTTCCACCTTGTATAGACGCTCCTAATGAGCTTGCAAGCTGTACAAAACCATGTTCAGATGCTTTAGCCAAAGAATACGCTAAAAGTGGGGTAAGCCAAGATAGATAGCCAAGCCATGCTACAACATTGCTTGTTTTAGAGTCAATCATTGGCTTCATTTGCATAGTGAAATATTGTCCTGTTTGATTGGCTGTTTCCGTAAAAATATTTGAAATATAAATATCGCCTATAAAATTTAAAATTACCAAAATAGGAGTCCATAAAACAAGCCATAACATTAGAGTAAAAAACATTTTAATGTGAGTAAGTTCTCCGAATGCAATAGCAAGAATTGCTATAAGCCAAGACAATCCTATGATCACCGATACCAATACGGCTTTCATTTTTGGCAAATAGTCTTTTGCAAGCAGCCCTGCCATAGTAAATTGACTTTTCGTTTGTAATTCGGCCATTGTGGTTCCCCAGGCAAGGGCATTAGGGTCCAAACCTGATGCTTTTGCCGAATTAACAAACCCCTGATTAGTTAATTTGATTAAAACATTTTGCTGTAAATATTCTCTTGCATTTTGATTTGCTCCAAAATATAGCTCCGAAATATAAGATGCTCTATCTTGATACAAAGTAGTTGTTTCACCGTTAATAGCAGCTGCAAGATTTATTAGAGAGTCCATTTGACTATCTACCTGATCTTTTATGTAATTTGATGCTTCACTACATTGGATTGTTTCTCCATTTGGGTTGGCCGGGGTATATTTGTTTGTAAGCCTTGAGCTATTTGAAGTTATTGCATTAAGTATATTATTTGCTGTTACTATATCATTTACATTCAAAGCTCCGCTTTCTATATCATACAAAACACAATTACTTATATAATCAAAATATGTTCTTTTAAAATATGCATCAGGAAAATCAATACTATTTGTATTGAGTTGTGTGGTTAATGGGTAGCCAAAGCCTGCATTCCTATAATTGATAGATAAAGGTGTTGAAAAATGAATTTCCATAGCATTTGCTATGCCATCTTCAAGCGTAGATAAAAGTGAATACGTTAATCCGATACCAAGGGGGATTTGACTTACGGTATAAACTTCGCCTGTTACTTTATCCTCTATTACAAATCTGTGTTTATCATCGTCTGGTGCCTGCAAGAAAAAATATGAAACTCCCGCAAATAAAAATAGCAACTTGCCAAATTCATAGACGGGATTAACTCTATTGTCGGTAGCTTTTTTAATTGCAAAAATAAAAAAAGCCAAAGCCATTGCAGCTTTGGCTAAATTATCAATCCCTGTTACTATACCTTTAATTGCGAGCATAACTTCGTTTATAACATCTGCATAACCCCAAGTATATATAACACCGTTATATCCGGCAGCAAATGAACCAGTAGCAAATAATAATATAAGAATTATTTTTTTCATAAATTCCCCTATATTGCTCTCTTACATAAACGAACTGTCATTAGTCATTAATGACATATCAATTTTTTTAGACTCTTTTTTCATTCTACTTCTTGCAATTTTTTCATTTTCACTACTTTTTTCGTTTATTGAGCTTATAGAACTTATAAATGGAAACCAAATTGGCATAGACAGAACAACTTTTCCCAGTCCGTTTGTTGAAATGTTTGTTATCCATTCAACTGCTGTTTTATAGTCATCAATAAAAATAAATGCGACAAAAGCAATTGCACCAAACACAGCAAGCATTAAATACATAAGGATTACTTTAATAATATAACCTGCAAACCAATTAAGTATTGTTCTCATTTCCTCCCCCTTTATTATGTTTGTTTATTTTATTAATATCAAAAACGCCCTCTTTCTCCAATGCCATTACTATTATTTTACTTTTTGGAATTTTTGATAATTTTGACAATGTATCAAGTGCTTCGTATTGTTCTTTAGTTAAAGAAATTGTTAAAGTCTTGTAATTTTTTTCCTTGTTTTTTTTAATATCATTATTAAGTATTTCATCTATTAGTTTTTTTGCCATATAAAATCCTTTAAAAATATTACACGATTTTTCTATACCTTAATTTTAGCACAAAATCGTCTAAAAAGCAATAAATCTATTATAGTTTATTACTTTGATATCAAGTTTTGTTTTTTAATATTGCACTAATTTTATTCAATTTTATTTTCTTGTCCTTTGATCAGTTTTTAAAATCCAAGGAAATGACTACATTACTGTCGTATGTATATTGCCCAATTAAGGGAAACAAAGCGAATATGCAATAATAAACCAAAAAAAATTCAAGGGAACTCTAATATATATTGCCCAATTAAGGGAAACAAAAAACACTAATATCTTCATTTAAAAGTCTATAAAAAAATAAGGGAAACAATACCTAAAATTAAGGGATACATATATATATAAGCAGATTAAGGGAAATATGCTACAATTTTAAGGGAACTATTTATGAAAATATAAGGAGATATTTATGGCATCATTGCTTGACATAGAATATGATATATTGAGCCTACCAGCTCTTAAAAAAGAGATAGACAAAGAAGATTTTCAAACTCCCTACCTCAAAACAAAAGAGGACAAAATACTCTTTGCAAAATATGTAGGAGGGTTTCTTGCAGATATAATTCAGAGAAAAGAGCCTATGGTTTCAGCGATCAAAGAACTTGATAAAGCACAAAAGCAACTCGAAAATCATAATGTTACACAAATAGAAAAACTGGTAAATAATTGGCTAAAAAAAGCATTCTTTTTGCACTTAAAAGACGGGTATAAAATAAGTAAAAACATACTACTAAAACATTTAAAAGATAAGCTAAAGCCTACTAATGAAAGAGATGAAAAACGAATCGAATATGCAGTGGAAAAAGCATTAAAAAAGAACAGATTAATTATGCATAAAAGAGTTTTTAGAGCTAAAAAACACGATAAGATTAAAGAGCTTCAAGAGCGTCACCCAAACCTTAATGTTATATCTGCATTTGCATATGGAATGATTGAAGATCGAGCGAACATTAAGAATGTCGATATTGAATACTGGGATAAAATACTAACCCTTTTGGAGAGCAAAAAGACTTAAAGCTCTCTCCCCCTCATAGCTACAATTACAATTAAATAATATTGAAACAACAATTCAAAAATAATTAATATACAATTAACTTCAATTTAATTAACAATTAAAAAGAAATAAATATAAAATCCAAATAAAATATAATTGTACATAATATCATATTTAGAAGCATTTGGAATATATTTACAAATCAATTCGAAAAAAATCAAAAATAATTCCAAAAACATTTCAAAACTATTGAAATTTAACTAAATAAATACTACAATACTAATATATCCAAAATACAAAAAAAAGGAGTTGCTTATGAAAAAGGTCGTTGTCGCTATGACTATTTTAGCTTCAATTGTAGCTAATACAGTTTCAGCATCTTCACTTCCAGGATCCAAAGAAGTGTCGATATGTGTAGTAGACAAGCACAATCTTCTTGCACTTGCAAAAGAAAAAATTTTATGTTCAGGAGATTATGAAGGAAAGACAAATATTTTAAAAATGTATAAAAATGACTGGGAAATAAAAACATCTTTTCTGTTTAAAGATAGAACATATCTTGTATTTGAGAGAACTAAGAACTAAAATAAATAGGAAAAAAGGAGAAAAAATGAAAATAGAAGAAATGAAAATGCTACAACCTGGACATTTTGTAGTTGATTTAGAAACTACTAAGAAATGGAAAAGAATAGTTATTTGCGAAGTTATTAAAAAAGATGATAGCGGAATAGTCATTTATGCTTTAAAAGAAGAGGATGAAAGAGGATATCCACATAGGTTTAGATTTAATGAAAATGATGCTTCAATGCTACTGTCATTAAGCAATGTAAACCGTCTGTATGATAAACTTGGTTTCAAATTTGATGCTAATAAAATAGCGGAGAGATACAAAGAAAGGTTTAAGGATCTATAACAAGAAAAAACCATACTCAAGACTATTTGAAAAGTCTACAAAAAATAAAAAAAATGAAGCATATATCAAACAAAGGAGCAATATAATGCAAAAAATAGCAATTGATATTGGTTATGGAGATACCAAAGTTGTCACAAAGGACCAACAGTTTAAATTTGCCTCAGCAATTGAGAAAAAGCGTGAGGCAATGGCTGATTATGGTTCGGCCCAGGAAGATGTATATGAGTATGGTGGTAAAAAATATACAGTAGGCGACAAAGCTCTGGCCAATGCTGTATCTACACGAGGATTTAATTTCCTTGTTAAATATTCTCCCCTCATAATCTACCACGCAATAAAAAAAGCCGGCTTAAACACAAAAGAGCCTATACATATCGTAACTGGGCTTTCTATTGTAAACTGGAATGAAAAAGAGCATTTTATTGAGGCTATAAAAACTATAAATATAAACGATGAAGTAATCAAGCCTAAGATAAAACTTATGGCTCAGGGCCAGGGTATTTTCTATGACTATAAAGGTGATAAAAACGGTATTGTGTGCATAGTTGATATTGGCTACAACACTTTTGATTTTTTGGTATTTGAAGATGGCGATCCTCGTCCTGATCTATCTTTCGCAACTAAAAAAGGTGCCAATGTGGTTATCACCGAATTGCAAACTAAAATAAAGAAAAAATTTAATGCCGATATTACAGAACAGATGGCCAAAGATATATTTACAACTGGTTACTTTATGAACTACGGAGAAAAAATAGACTTGACAGACGAGATAGAGGACGCAAAAATTGACTATACAGATTTTATCCTTGATGAAATGAAATCGCAAAGATCTGATTTGCTGAGATCTGCTACAAAGGTAATATTCAGCGGCGGCGGTGCATATTTCCTTGAAGGTGCTAAGTTGCCTAAGAATGTTGATTTTTCAGAAAAACCTTATGAATTTGCAAATGCAAGGGGTTACTATGAAAAAGGTTAAAGTTCAGGCTACGATTACAGGAATGGCTGCCGATATATATAAATTGCTGCCAAGTATGTCCAAGAGCAAAGCAATAACTCAAGCTATCATCCTGTTGGCCAAAGATAAAAATTTGCGAGAGATCTTTTTTGATGATCTTGAAGAGCTTGATGCGGTTCTCCAGGGCAAAAAAACTATCGAAACTAAAAAAAAGGACGATAAGCAAAAAGAAGATAAAAATAAGAAAAATACTAATGATAAAGATGATGTAGAATATGGGTGGTAGAACCACTCATATTCCATATTTATACTCATTCTTGTGAAAAAACGAGGAAAGGAATATCAAAATGACAGCAAAAGAAACAATAAGAAGGCATGAAATAGTAAGAAATATTGCAAGTGTTACAGGCTTTAAAATAAAAGATATTGACAATATTCTTGATCTGTTTTTTTATGCCGTTCTTGATGCTATAAAGGATAACAAAAAAGTCGTAGTTCCTAACTTTGGTGCATTTTATCCGTATGAGACAAAAAAAGGTACTATTATTAATATTAAAACAAAGGAACCGATCAAATATTCTTCTAAAAAAACAATGAAATTTAAAATTTCACCAAATGCAAGAAAATGTATCAACTCCGATGTTCTACATAACTCTCATTAGCTATTATTACTTTTGAAAACTATAATATAAAAACATTTCAATAAAAATAAATTTACATTCCATATTCATTATAATATAAATAGTATAGCAATTCGATAACAATAAAAATGGAATTATATCCAAATGAAAGATTATAAGATTTTAAATACTACTATATTTCAAATTTAATTAATTTTAAATGAAAAAACAATATAAAAATATAGACAAAAACCCGTAATTATGGTATAATTGTTGAAGCTATAATGGAGTAGGGTGTTTGCTACTTTGCCTTTAAGGACGCTTTTTGAGGTGTGAGGGTGGGAGCGTCACTAAAAAGGCTCTGCAATAATGATTAAAATATTGATTTTGATATTAGAAGTTGCAGTAGCAGTCCTTCGGCTAATCGAAGAACTGCTGAAATAAGAAGCGAACTTGTAAACCCTAAATAGCAGTTTGATCTTGAAGCTGATTGTCGGGAGAGGGCGCCAACCCTCTAAGGTAACCCTTTCGGCTTCCTGATCATCTGCTACCATTATAGCAAATATTTTTTAAAATTACAACTACAATTTATTTCCCCTAAATACTTTTTAGTCTGATTACTACTAACCCATTTGTATTTGTATACCAAAATTTTTTAGTTATTGTTTTAATGTAGATATCTTAATTGGCTCTCTCATTTTTTACAAAAATTATTCAAACTTCAAATCTTTGTTTCATTACTGACCTGCTCCCCAAAAATTGGACCAAGATCAGAGTTAGAGTATAATAAAACTACTGGAGGAGCAGATGAAGAAAAGATTCAGTGAAGAGCAGATTGTAAAAATATTACAAGAGGCTCAAAAAGCGGATACCCAAAGAGAAGTTATTCGCAAATATAATATAAGTGAGCAGACATTTTACAAATGGAAACGTATGTATGGCGGGATGAGTGTAAGTGAGGTAAAAAGACTTAAAGAGCTTGAAAAAGAGAATGCCAAGCTCAAAAAACTTCTATCAGAGCAACTACTGGTTAACGAAGCGCTCAAGGAAATAACAGAAAAAAAGTGGTAACGTCCACTGCAAAAAGAGAAGCTGTAAAAATGATGATGAGTCATAAGATATCCCAGCGGCGGGCATGCAAATAGATAGGTATTAGCCGTTCCCAGTTTGTATATGAACCCAAACAACCTAAGAAAGACAAACCTTTGATGGATTCAATCAAAAGTATAAGTGAAACCTATCCACGCTTTGGATACAGACGTATAGCGGTAATGCTAAGCTGGCGATTAAAAGAGACCATAAATGTCAAAAGAGTATATCGGATATGGCATATGCTAAACCTCCAACTTCCAAAGAAGAGACCAAAAAGAAAAAGACCAGGAACCAATCCAATAAAAATGTGTTCACAACATACAAATCATGTATGGAGTTACGACTTTGTCAGTGATAGAGCTGCCAATGGACAAAAGCTTAAAATTCTTGTAGTTGTGGATGAATATACAAGAGAGTGCCTGGCTCTTGAAGTGGCAACTTCTATCAGAGCAAAACATCTGATCGATACTCTAAGCAGGTTTATGACCTTGTATGGAAGACCATAATTTATACGTTCTGACAATGGTTCGGAATTTACAGCAAAAGCTCTTATTCACTGGCTTACAAAACACAATATCGGCCCAGCTTTCATCAAACCTGGATCTCCCTGGCAAAAAGCCTATGTAGAAAGCTTCAATGGAAAATTCATAGATGAAAGCTTAAATAGAGAGTGGTTCGCAAACAGAAAAGAGGCCCAGGTTATCATTGAACAGTGGCGGCAATACTACAATAATGAATGGCCACACAGTTCATTGAATAATAAGCCACCATCAAAAGTTTCAGGAAGGCAAAATGTTGCTTGATGTACAATCAATTACTAACTCTGTAATTGGACCTACTTTTTGGAGCAGGTCACTTCGCTACTCAAATCTTTATCTATAAACCAATAATATGGTTCTTTAATCTCCAATTCTTTCCATTTCAAGTCTTTATATATATTGCTGCCTAAAAACTTGAGTTTATCTTCTTTTGAATAAATCTCGTTTTCAAAAGTCGAATAGTAAAACACTCTTTTTTTATCGACTTCAAACGGATATTTAATAAAGATAGATATACATACCCCTACTTGAATATCGAAAATGTTTTTATCTTCTTTTGGATCTGTTTTGCTGCCGTGTAAATTCAAAATATAGATTTCATCAAAAGACTTATACAAACTTTCTCTCATTTTTCTATGCGTTCTACCCCAAATGAAAGAGTTGTTTGTAATAAATCCTAATATTCCGCTTTTTTGCGACAAAACATCTTTATTTTGCTCAAGTAGTTTCCATTGCGCAAATCGTATAAACTTGATATAGTCGTCATCTAAATTTATTTTTTTCTCATTAAGTCCTTCTTTATACTTATCCAAAAGTTTAAGTATTTTTTCGTCTCTGTTTTTCGATTTATTGTTGTATGGAGGGTTTCCTAAAATGACTAAAATATCCTCTTTCATTTTAATTTTATTGGATTTTTCGTGTTCTTCTTCAAGTAAAAGCAGTGGCATTTCAAGATTTAAACTATTTCCCTGCAAATCCAATGTGTTGTAAGATATACCTGCAATCTATCCTCATCTTTTAGCGAATAGCCCTTATTTTTTAAAATATTGGACAATTTCAAATGGGCTACTATATACGGAACAAACATCAATTCAAATCCGTATATGTCTTTTAAAAATTTCTCTTTTACGAAGTTTTCTTGCAATACCGGAGAATTGACATCTTCAATGATGGAGTTGAACACTTCTGCCAAAAAACTTCCCGTTCCCGTAGCAGGATCGAGAACTTTTACATTTTCATCTTTGTAGCCATTCATTTCAAACTTCTCTTTAAGAATAGACTTTATTGATTTAACAATAAATCTAACAGCCTCATTTGGAGTATAATAAACACCGCTCTCTTTTCTTCTTTCAGTGCCTCTTAAATTGTCGAAGGATTTTAAAAAGTCCTCATATAAATAAATCGTTAGAGAATTGATGTGAGTTTTCAACTCTTTCGATATTTTATCAGTATCGATGAGCGTCAACGTTTTTTTGATATTAGCAATGGTATATTCAATTTCTTTCGGGAGATTGAAAGATGGGGCGCTAAAGTATAAAAATTCCGCTAAAATGGAAAACTCTTTTGGCAAAAGTCTTGGCAAATCCAAATCTTCTTCGATATTTATCCCTTCGATATGAGCGACAAAAAGACCGTATGAAACAGATTGGGCAAAAATATCACAAAACTCTTTTATGTCAAAATCGTATTTAACAGCATTTTTAAAACTTTCGTATGTTTTATTGAAAAATCTAATAAATTTGTAATATTCCATATTATTTGATTCTATCACTTCTCTCGTTTTCACGCTCAAATAAAAGGATTGAGAACTTAATACTTTTACAAGTTCTTTTTTTGTTTTAATTTTTCTTTTTTCGTAGTTTAGAAAAAAGTTATCTAAAAATGCTTTAAAATTAATGACTTTATTTTCATCTATTCTAAAATCTCTATTTAGAAGATTATCTTCTATCCCATATTCAAAAAGAGTTAAATCTTTCACTATTTTGTCATAAGAAAGGTGGATGAATCGATTATAGTCGGTCAAGATTATATTAGGAGAAACTTCAAGATATTTTTTGATTTGTTCGGTTTTTAATATGCGATTTAAATTTTCTCCAAACTTTTTGGTTTCTATATATCCAATCAACAAATTATAAGAAAGGGAATCTTTTGGGTCTATTTTACGAAAAACTCTAAAATCCGGACTTCCTATTTCATATTCTTCTTTCTTTGTTTCTTGCAATATTTTGACATCACCAGGTTTAAAGACATTAAGTAAATTTTCTAAGTCAGTTCGGAGCGTATGTTCGTTTGCAATTGCAGACTCATACTTTTCTTTGATATTTTTATAATAATCTTCCAAAGCATTTATATAAATTTCTATATTCATTTTTTCCCTTGAAAAAATCATTTTTTATTAATTATATCAGATAAAGGTTCCCCGTAAAACGAATTTTTTCTATTATATTGAGCCTATCAATGTGACATTTAGAACAATTTTTTATTGCCCGATGCTCTGGCAAACTTGAAGCTATAAGTTTTTGTTTATCGTGACAATCAAAGCAATCTTTTCCGCAAGAACCAGTATTGCCAGTATTGTTTTTATGACACTCTATGCAGCTCTTTAGGATTCGGTGGTGCGATTCCTCTATCGATTTTTTTAACACTGGATGGCAAGCTATGCAGTCGCCGGTGCAGGCATAAGCAAAATTTGTAATTATGATACAAATGCTAATAATAAACCTTTTCATTTGTTTCCTTTTTTGTCTCTTTTTTTATTTTTGCATACTTTTTAAATAAAAGCTGCTTTCTTATTACATGCAACAAAAATAGCCCCAATACCCCCATAAGCCCAAAAAAATAGATAAAAAACAACATTATTGGATAGTGTTTTATAAGTCCTATGCTCTTTTTAACTGTCACTCCGTCTATACCAAAAAGCAAAAAGAGATAACCAAATAAAAAAGGCAAGATCAGAAAATAGAAAAATATCTCCAATTTCTCACTTATTTCTTCATCTATTTCTATAATACTCACCATTTTTTTAATCTGTTGCAGCATTCAAGCCCCTTATTCTTCTTTTGCTTTGTGAACTATTGTATTCTCATATTTTGCCAATTCACTTTTTAACCACTTAACATATTCTTTTTCAAAGTTTCTTTTGTAATCTTTGCGAATTTGCTTTAATTTTTTTTCAAGCTCTTTTTTGTCTATCGTAGTAGCAAGCAATATAAGTTCTTTAAATGGCTTGTCTCTTTCATCATCGCTTGCAAGTTTTTTGTATAACATCTGTCTTGATACCCCAAGAATATCTGCCAGATCCGCAAGCTTTGTTTTTGTATACTCTCTATCCCAAAAACTCATAAAACTCCTTTTTTGTTTCTTTATATGAATTTACATTATTCTAATCAAATGCCTGTTTTCTTCGATAAACTCATTTGAAAGAATATAATCTTTTGAAATACTCAACTTATGTTTGCTTCTTGTAATAGCAACATACAAGAGGTTTAACTCTTCTTTACTTACTACTGCTTCTCCATCTTCCCTGATCTCCTCTTTGATATTTACAAAATCATCAAGAATAAGCACATTATCCCATTCCAAACCTTTTGACTTGTGGCCAGTTGTAAGTAAATAGTCCGCCTTGTTTGCATCTACAACACGCTCTTCGATCATTTTAATGAGATTACGGATATTGTGTTTCATGTACTTTCGCACAATAGTAATTTTGACTTTCAGATCAACTTCATTTGCCTCTTCGGCATATTCACTTAGTTCTTCAATGTCATAGAATCTCTTTAGAAAGCCATTTCGAATATACTCCGTTTTACCCCATTGAAGATTTTGAATATCGATAAGATCTTGAAAATTGTAACTCTTAATTCCCCCTACAAAATGTATTTTAAATTCCTCTTCATCTTCATTGAATAGAATATTTTCTACCACATAATCAAAAAGTTTTGCATTGGTCCTTGCAACAACGGTTGTTTGAGTGGGGTCATCATTACGCTGTATCCGTGTTCCTCTAAACGGCTTTGGTGCATCAAGTAAAGTTAGATATTGATTGGCCAGTGCAGCAACTACCTGTGGACATCTAAACGATTGGGTAAGATAAAGAGTTTTTGTTCCTGGCATTTTGGACAATATTTCAAGAGAATTGCTTGCACCTCTCCAGGAATAGATTTGCTGATAAGTATCACCAATAAACACCTTTTTTGAGCGTTGTTTTAAAACTATATCAATAATTACTCCGTTAATATCTTGTGCTTCATCTACAAGAATATAATCGAAATATAATTTTGGTTCTGATAACTGATAAAGCTTTAGGTAAAAATCATGTTCAAATGGCATCTCTTCATTTGTAAGTAGATCTTCCCAAACAGATGGCAATTTGTCAAGAAAATATCTAAGACTTGCTTTATGTTCTTTGCCCCAGCTGCTGCTCTCCTCAATTTTGATATTTATAAATTTCTCCATTGTATATTTTGAATTTGCAAACTCCCTTACCAATGACAACAAAAGATATGCGTAATAATATTGCTCTTTTTCATCCACATCTTCACAATATCCAAGCATATCTAATACTCTCAAATTGCCAAGCCTCTCTTTATATTTATGGCCAACAGCTCCATATGCGAGGGAGTGAATAGTTTTTATGACTACATTCTTGATACCCTTAAAACTTTTTGCAGCACTTTTAGACATTGAACTGTTGTAAGACAGATACAAAAATTTTTTACATTTTCTTTTTGGGGATCTGACAAATTCCACCAGTGTAGAAGTTTTGCCAGTTCCGGCATAAGCATTGATAAGTAGGATACTATCAAATTCTGCATCGACAATCTTTTGCTGTTCCTCTGTTAATTGCAATCTACTCATACGCTAACTCCAGTTTTCTTTTTGCATCTTTCCATCTTTTTATATTCAACCTTATATTTCGAATAAGTCTGCAAAACTTCTGATCTTCTTTATAGTTTTGAGGGAAGAGGGTGGTTGCATATTTACTTCGAATTTTTTTTGCTTTGTTGATATTTCTCGTAATAGCCCCTCTAAATCCGGCTATTCTACGGCGATAATGTTGTATTTTCTCATCCTCATTTTCAAAAATCGAATAGTACCTAATGCTTGATCTAACGCATATACCTTCATATTTGCAATCACAAAATAAATTTTCTTCTTTATTTTCAGATACGAATCTCTCTTGAGTTCCATCTTCCTTTAAAATGGTTTTTGCATACCATATCTCTTCAACAATTCTGTAATTTTCATACTTGTTTTTATAAAAACTTACAATTTTGTCAACTCTTTTTTCATTCTCTTCAGAACGGCGACATCTAATAGTTCTGAGAATTTTATGACATGGATCATGGGGTACAAAAGATTTAGAAACATCCATAGCCACAATAATAATTTCCATCATATCTATCATTTCCAGACTCCACTGATCGGTTGGTAACTACTAAAGATAATCAAATATCGTCATTTGCTTATAATTAACTACATCTTCTTTTAAAAGTTCATAAGCCAATCTGAAAATCTCTTCTTGTTTATAAGTTGCAATATTATAAAAACTTTCATTGTGAAAATAGAGATGGTTGTTTTTCGACTGCAAAAATAGTCTGCAACTAACCTTTTGTTGTATTGATATCTCCTCTTTACTGAAATCGTAACTCACACTGTAACCATCAAACCCGATTCCTCCACATTCACCGCTTTGTTCTTTGATTCTGATTTTTTTCATAAACTCTTTATAATCCCTGCTGTTACCGAGAGTATCTTTCCAGTCGATACCCTTTTTTAAAGCACAGCTTTCTATATAATCCTTAATTGCCATTTTAATGGCGTAGCTATCTCCAAACGGCTCTCTGTAAGGTATATCGAATAAATTTCTTACATAATCGATAAGTTCTTTTGTATAGACGATTCTTTTGTAATTCGGCAAAATAGATTTGTCCCAATCAAGAGGGAAACACGCATCAAATTCTTCATTTTGAAAATAAAAAAGATCGTTTCCGCTTCTATCTTTTACAAAAATCCTAATCCATCCGAGCCACTCTAAAATATCCAGATCACTTTTTGCTTCTCCGTCAAGAATATGCAAAAAGTTTGGAAACCAGATAAAATCATCTCTGTAATCTTTAATGGTACGAAATCTGTTATCCAGCTCTATCTCTTTATTGGCTACTTTTTTGAGATAGAGTTTTATCGTATCTCGCAATTCAACAGGGGATGGAATGTGTTGCCTATATTCGATACCGTTATATTTCCATATCCAGTCGTTTAGTTTTTCCGAAAGTTTGTAAATTAGATTTTCTTTACTCTCTTCATCCTCGAACAATCCTCTCTGGAAAGGTTCGATATGTCTCTTTATCTCTTTTGCTATCTCGAAAACTTTCTTTATTGCATATTCCATTATTTCGCCACTATTGGCAAAAGCACTATATTTGTAATATGCGACATTGTTATAGTAATTAATTTTTAAATCCAGCCAAGTAGAGTATTTTATAGCCCCTTTATTGTTTACTTTATCTCTAACTATTAATCTTTGATAGCGAGGTCCATGAAATACAAGAACCTCGTCAAAATGCTTTTCAAGCTCTTTTGGATAATTTTTCTTGATCTCAACCGAACAGCACATTTCTTGTCCTTTGGATGTTCTTTTCAACACAAAGCCCGTCAAAACAACCCGGACGGTCTGCCTTTCTGCTTTTTCTGTTTTTTAATCCATTAATTTTTTATTTTCTAAATCGATATATTTTCTAAATTCCATTACACCTATTTCCTACTTATTTTTGACTTTCCATTGTATAGGAATTGGTGAAATCTTCTGCTACTTCGTCAAAATTAATAAATCCAAGTGTTGATAATGTTGCAATTATTGCAAAAAATACAACTGTTATTAGGATATAACGGAATATGCACTTTTTCATTCCTTCTTTAAACTTTGCTATGCAAAACATATTAGCTATTTCAAGCAATATGTAATATATTAATTCCCACACTTTTACTCCTTTTTATCTTCTATTTTTCCAAACATTTTTTATTCTTTGTTTCCTTTTAAATTCCTCATAACCTATAAAAAACGATACTAAGCTCATTAATGCTATAAAACCTATTGCAAAAGTTTCTATTAAAACTTTTAACTCTTCTATCATTTGCATACCCTCTTTATGAGTATTCTCTTGCAAACGGAAATATCTTTTCAATATTTTTTTCAATACAAAGCCCATCAAAACATCCGGGCTTACCTTCGTTTCTTCCTCTTCTGTTTTTAAGTGGGTTGAATTTCTTATGAGAGGTATCTATAAAGCTTCGCATTTTCTTAAATTCGATTATTGTTAGTGCCACTTTTTCAAGTAGCTCTTTATCTTTTGTCTCCGCATATCTAAAATATCTCTTGATTGGTTCGTTTATACGAAATCTTTTTATAAATTCTTCAATGGTAGCATTTGGGTTGTCTATTATAAACTGACGGATATTGTTTAATGCTCCTTGTGCAAGATCTAAGGATAGAAGTTCTTTTAGAGTACCGTTTCTTTCAACAAGATGCTGATAGATTTTTACTGTGTCGCTATCTGGTACAAAGTATAAACCATATTCATCTCCCCAAGTCTTTTCAATTTTATATGGATAATCTAATGATATATTATAAAGATCATCAGATCTTATTAAAACTCCTTCTTTGATATAATTTTTCAATTGCTCAATCAGCTTATTGATTATTTTGTCATAATTCTTTTCAATCTTACTTTTTTCATTCTTTTTTCTTATTATTTTTGCGTTTCCGAAAATATCAAGCTGCATCATCTCCATTACCTCCATTCCTTCATTTTATACCTATATTTTAGCACAATATCATCTAATTGTCAACGATTTCGTTGACAAATGTTAGAATTTTAGTTAAAATTCGTCTAAAATAGATAAAAAAAGGTAAAATAATGGCATGGAAAATCACAAAAGCTTTTAATAAAAAATTAAAAGAGCCAATATGCTCTGCTGATTGGGATCCTTCAAAGGACCACAATCTAAAATATGAGTTTAGATTGCTTGATGATGATGGAAATGTCTACGGATATGGTTACAGCGATGATGATGAAACCGAAAACGCTTTTTCCCCTCTTGATGACTTTGGAATGGGTGCTTGGGGTTGTACTGCAATTCAGTATAAAAACAAAAGAACCGGGAAGTGGGAATACCTGTAAGAGGAATTAACATGAAAACAAAAAAAATACATATTGTTACAAAACATGGAAAAGCAGTTTGTGATCATAGGATAAATAATCCTAATCGCCTTGCAAATATAAAAGGTTTCTTGGAAGTTTTCAAAAATGATGAGGAAAAATGCTGTAAAAACTGTTACCGGATATTTAAGAGTTCAAAGTGGTGAAAAAATAAACAATGAAAGGGGTTGAATATGGAAAAAAATAATACTAAAACTTCTATTACAAAAATGTTATATTCTCAATGTTTAAAAAAACAGTTTTGCACAAAAGAGAGTAGTATCATGAAAAAAACTATAAATATGGCGTTATTAACAGTTGGCTCAATGATATTGTTTACTGGCTGTGCATCATCCCAGCCGAAAGTCACCAATATTTCAGATATTGTAAATAATGGCGGCATAAGAAGCTATATCTCTCAAAAAAGAGCCGGAGAAGAGGACCACTACCGTATTGTTGCGGAAAATCCGTACGAAACTCTCGTAGAATACAGAACCAAGGACGAACAGGCCAATCTTGCCGATGCAAGAGATATTCTGGAAGTTTTCAGCGATGCCAAAGGATATTGCGAAATGATCGGTGGCAAGATTATTTATGGGGATCAGGCCATAAAAGAGATCAATGCACTTCCTACCGCTTTCAGTATGGAGTATGTAACAACCAAACAGGAGATGAAAAAGCAGGGTTTCGGTAAATATCCTGGTTTCTTTCTATGCGAATCGAGAAACGGTTTTGGAATAGAATACATGAGAGACAATGTTGAATTCAGACAGCGTCATATGATAGGGGGAGGATACCTTCTGACATACTCTCGCTTTTATCATATAAAAACCTATAATCCCCAAAAAACCGGTTACATAAGCTATCCCAAAAAATATAAAAACATAGATCCCAAAAAAGTGTTCTATTATGACGAGAACGGAAAAGGAAAATGGTATTACGAAAAAGGGATGAACGCCAATGCCTACTGTACTGCAAACGGCGGAAAATTATATATAGCCAATGGTAAGACGAAATTCAAAAAGAGTTCTTTCAGTGACTATCTTTTCTATCGCCTCGATGAGATAAAAGACAAAAACACGATAAACATTTTTATGCTAAAAGATATAATGTGGTGCGAAGGACCAAAAGACATAGCCTTTACCTTGGTTCATAATGACAAAACAATTCGCTATTACAAAGGAGCGGATCCAGAACTGCTCAAAAGCTTGGGAGTGAACATTTCCCAAACTTTTTCTCCCTCAAAAACAGAAACGAGCCAAGAGAAAAAAATAGATAATTATTCAGAAGGAGATATACAAGGTTTCATCAAATTACCTCAAAAAGTTGTTGATAAAATAGTAGGATTGACTGTTGAAGAAACACTTGCTCAATATACTATCTCTAACAAATCTGATATTATAGAAAATTTTGGCGGAACTCAGTATGTAACTTCATATAACGGCATAGAACCGGACGGCTGCGAATACGCAAGCGTTACCAAAAAGTCGCTTCAGCGAAAGTATATATACAATTACAGACAATGCGGCCAGGCTTTTGAATATCTCGGAGAAACAGGCGTAGAAGAGCTGACAGATGAGGCAAAAGAGCAGTTTAAGCAAAGCGCTAAACAGTTTGAGAATACCTGCAAATTACAAAATAAAGCGAGGATGCAGCTTAATGAATTTGTTATGAAATGTTTTAAAAATCCTTATTCTGAAAGCTATAAAATAGTGATATTAAAAAGCGGTAAACTCATAAAGCAGATGGCGTATTAATTTACGCCCTGCTTCTCCAGTCATTAATAATGTCAATGATTTGCTCATCTGTCAAAGAAGCAAGAATTTTGAAGGTACTTATAACAGATTTAGGAGAATATTTCCCTTGTGCCCAATTATAAAAATTCATGCCATTGTAATTTGCAATATCACCAAGATCTTTAAAAGTTGCATTCTTTTTTAAATTTATACTTGTATATGCTTTGACTTTGTTGATAGAAGAAGATAATAAAGCCTCATCTTTTTCCATGTAATTCCTTTAGGAATTTATATGTTAAATATTAAAAATATATAGAAAAATATCAATTGTTTGCATTTTACTACAAAAGAATTTAATAAAACTTTAATAAAGTTGATATATAATTTTAGATGAAAAACATCTAAAATCAGCTTAAAGGAGGTGCAAAGGAAGAGAAAAACTTTAATTTGCTCATAAAATATCACAAAAAGGAGTGACACTTGAAGAAAAAACTTGCAATCATTTTTGTCATGTTTGCATTTTTCTCGGTTTCGGCGTTTGCTGGCAATACGGATAATTTAGGTGCCCAGACATTGTGGAATACATTATCTGGTTGGCTTGACGACACATATGTTGCAAGAATCATAGCCCTGATGTTTTTTGCAGTAGGTGTGTGGCGAGCATTTGCTGGTTCAATCCTGCAATTTTTCCTAATGCTTGGATTTGCAGTCTTGATTACTCAGGGCAACAACATTATAAGTGCAATCAACAGTGCTACATTCTAATTTTTGCAAAGGGGTTTTCCCTTTGCAAAAAATGTATTTTATCGATTCTTTCAATGAAAGAATTGGTCAAATACATTAAAAGGAGAAAACATGGCCCCAGAAGGGTATATACATATAAATAAATATATAGATACTAAACCGATGTTTGGCAACTGGGAAATAGATACTCTTGTAGTATTTTCAATTTTTATAGGTATAGCAATTATGTTTACAAAAGGTTTTATCCCCTTTTCGACTTTTTTTGGACTTGGGGTTCTGACTGCAACTCTATATGAGAAAATAAAAAAATCAAAGATTAAGGGTTTTTTTCTTCACATACTTTATATGCTTGGTATACGCCAGCCAAAAACTTTACCGCCTTCATACATGAGAATTTTTACAGGAGCGTAAATGAAATACGAAAAGTTTAAATTCAAAATGGATAAATACATATTCGAAAACTGGACATTCAGAATGGTAACTATTGGTTTGGTAGGCATAATTGCATATCAAACGTACCTGATAAGCACAAGAATAAACAATCAAAAAGTAATCTTCATGCCCCCTAAAATGGTTACTAAGGAATTTTGGGTAACCGGTAATCAGGTATCTAAATCCTATCTTGAGGAAGTTGGTCTTTTTATAGTATATAACCTTTTAAATGTTACAAAAGAGAGTGCAAAATCTAATGTGGAAAATATTTTGCTTCTTGTTTCTCCAAATGCTTACTATGAAGTAAAAGCAAAATTAATAGAACAAATGAACTATATTACTGACAATGGTATAAGCCGGGTCTTTTTCCCTTCAATGGTAGATGTAAAGGAGAAGGGCGTTATAAAGGTTTCTGGGATTATAAAGGATATTATCTCAGATAAAGTAGTAAATAATACTCCTGCAATAGTTCATATAAATTATAAGATTAAAGAAGGACGCTTTTGGATAATAGATATTAAAGTTGTAAAGGATAAAAAATGAAGAAAATGATGTTAATGGTGGTATTTGCGATAACACAAATGCTTGCTGTTACAATTATCGATAATCCTACCTCTGAAACCGTAACCGTCAAGGTTTCAAACAGATCTGTAAATAGAATAGTACTCCCTTCTAAAATACTTGATGTTGCATATTCAAAGGAAAAGGGTGTAGATATAAAAATAAACGGTAATCAGGCTTTTATAAAATATATCCCAATTAAAAAAGAGAAGCTTGAACAAATTGGCAAAAACAAAATGAAACCTGTCGGAGAACCTGAAATAATCTATACCAAAGCAAAGCCTGCTGAAGTTTTTTTTGTAACGGAAAACAAAACATACACTTTTGCTCTTATACCTAAAAATATAAAAGCCCAAACAATAATAGTTAACGATTTTACCAAAAAGGCAAAAGAGATCTTAAAGTATGAAACGGAAGATGACTATGTTACAGTGTTGGCCAAAATAACAACCCAAATATTAAAAGGCAATACCCCTCTTGGCTACCAGTTGAAACCATTAAATGAACAAATAGGTAAAGAGGAGGGAAAAAGATATATTGTAAAGGCTGTTTATAAAGGTGTTTTATACAACGCTTATCTGATTGATGTAATCAATACAACAAAAAAACCAATGACAATAGATGCAAAAAAAATTGCAAAATTCTCTCCCGGTAAACCTAAAGCTGTTACGGTTTACTATGGCAATGAAGCAAATTTGTTGCTTCCGTTTCAAAAAGCTCAAGTTGTAATTATAGTAAAGGCTGAAAAATGAGCGGGAAAGAAAATTTTTTTCTAAAACTATTTAGCAACGACAAAGATCCTGCAAACGCTGAAAAGCATCAAGCCACGAATAAAATTCTTATATTTATAGGGCTTTTTGCAATTTTGCTAATGCTGTTAATGATGGTGGGTGATGAAGAGAGCAAACCTAAAAAAGATATAGGTAAATTTGAGATAGTAAATGAAGATAATACTGCAAAAACAAGATGGGTTGGAGAAGCAGCTGTCGATCTAAAAATCGCTAAAAAAAATGTTGATAGTTTAATCCGTGAAAATGAAAAATTAAAGCAAGAGCTAAAGGAAATGAAAAAATTTATGCTGAAAATGAAACAAGAGCAGCAAAAATTCATGAAAGGTAATATACCACAAAACATGCGTCCTCAAAGCAGCAATATAATACCTTTCGGGAAAAAAGGAGACAACCTTTATTCTTCATATCCAAAACCTGACGATTGGAATGGCACCGAAAATACATATGGATTAACAAGACTCGGCACAGTACCTAAAATTCAAAAAAAAGAGATTATAAAAGTATCAAAAGTAGAAGGTGCCCTTGAATATAAAAAAGTACAAGAACCGGACAAAAAAGAGGAGAAAAAAGATATTGGGCCGGAAAATATAATCTCAACAGGGTCAATTACAAAGGTGGTTCTTCTATCAGGTATGGATGCACCAACGATGACTGCTGCAAAAACTTCTCCTTTGCCTGTTCTAATGAAAGTTGTGGATATGTCAATTTTGCCCAACAGATGGAGATTTGATATTGACGAATGTTTTATAACTGGCGAAGGATATGGAGATTTGACAAGTGAAAGAGCGTATATCAGGACAAACACCTTGTCGTGTGTAACAAAAGAGGGTAAACATATAGATATGCCGTTTAAAGGTGCTGCAACAGGTGAGGATGGAAAGCTTGGTTTAAGAGGTGAAGTGGTTACAAAACAAGGTGCATTGCTTGCAAGATCATTGATAGCCGGTTTTTTACAGGGGGTAGGGGAAGCTTTTCAAAAACAAAATCAAATCGTTTTGACTGGAACAACTGGAACAACTACTACATATAACGATTTGACAACTACTGACGCTCTTAAAATGGGAGCATTTAGCGGTATGAGCAAAGCGGCTGAAAAACTTGCAGATTTTTACCTCAAAATGGCCGATCAGGTTGCACCTGTCATCGAAATATCAGCTGGAAGGGTGATAGATATTATAAACACTGAAAAAGTAATACTTAAAACGGTGGAAGATGAAATGAATAATGGACAAGGGGCACAAAAATGAGAATAAAAATTTTAAGCGGTATAACGGTAATAGCGTTTCTATCCGGTTCCATTTTAAATGCAAAAACTTTAACGGAAGAGCAGGAAGAGGCCCTTGTAAAAAGTATTATACCTGGAACAAAAGTTGAAAAAGTAGCAAGAGGCGAGATTGATGGGTTTTATAAAGCCTATCTTGATAACGGCCAAATACTTTATATAAATCCATTTAAAAGACTGATATTTGTGGGTGAAATATATACAGCAAGAGGTACGAATATAACCGCAAATGATAGGATAAAGTGGCAACAAGAGCTAACCGACAAAAAAATTAAAACCTTAAAAAAACAGGAATTAATAAAGAACGCCGTAAAAATCGTAAACGGAAAGGGTGGCAACAAATATGAGTTTGTTATTTTTACAGATCCGGAATGTCCATATTGTAGGGATGTTGAATCTTTCTTGGAAGAAAATGACTCAACGATTTATCTAAATTTTTTCCCCCTTGCTTTTCATAAACATGCAAAAAAATGGAGCTTGGAAATACTTTCATCAGACGATCCGAAAAAAGCTTTTTCAAAAATCAGAAAAACCAATAAAGATGCAAATATAACAATTACAAATGAAGCCAAAGAAAAACTTGCAAAAATGAAAAAACTTGCTGCAAAACTTGGTGTGACAGGAACTCCTAAAATTTATGTGGTTGAGAAAAACGGAACCAAAGTCGTAGATATTATCCAGGGAAGAGATATTCCAAAAATAAGTAAGTATCTAAAGCCAAAGGATAACAAATGATAAAAATAAATCTTATACTCTCCTCTGCGGCAATGGCAATATTGTATTCAGGATGCGCCATGATGCCGTACAAGGATGATTTTAGTTGTCTAAAGGGAAAGAATAATGGAGTATGTGCAAGTGTTAGCGAAGTGTATGAAATGAGCAACGATGATCTGGACGCTTTGCAGAAAAAACGCATTGGTGAAAATGATTGTAATAAATGCAAAGATAAAGATCAAAAAGAGATGGACAAACTGCAATATGAAACTGAGATAACAAAAGAGAACCAAAAGCTAAAGGATATTATAGAAGCAGTTGAACTGCAAAAAATTACTCGTGAGAAATCTATTATCATAGAAATTGACAAAAACCAATATAAATCCGCTGTATATGAGAAAACAAAGCTTAATGAGTGCAGCAAAACAAATGGTACTGATACAGTTATACAGCTAAACAAGATTGTAAAAGTATGTGTTGCCAATGCAAATATCAGACAAGCTCCATCTTGCGAAGCAAAAATACTGAGAGTTGCAAAAAGAGGTGAAGAGCTTTATGCAAAATATGAAAAAAATGGCTGGATAAGGATAGAAGATGGATACATTCATAAAAGTATCGTTAAGTAAATTTTTATCCGTCTGCATATTATCTGTTACATTGATAGCCGGCAATAATGCAGAATATGTATCTATACCAAAAAAAGATCTTGAAGCCATGCAAACAGCACTTGTAAAACTTATTAATTATCATAAAGAACATAATAAGAAAATAAGAATGTTGGAGCAAAAAATATTAGAACATACTAAAAATATTGAGACTGTAAAAAATATCGCTTTGGAGAACAGAAAAAAGATTGATGCTGTAAATGTAAAATATTATGAACCTCTCATAAAACAAGAAGCCATTGTAAGTGTATCTGCTGTAAATGTAAGAGAAAAGCCTACCGCCAGATCAAAGAAACTTGGATGGCTTAAAAGAGGAGAAAAATTCTATTTTGAAAAAATAGTCGTAAACAAAAAAGGTTATAGCTGGATAAAACTTGCCGATAGGCCAGGATATGTAAGTGCAAAAACCGTAATAATCACACCAAAAATAACTTTTAAAAAGGATTAGAAATGAAGAAAAATGCAGTAATGATGAGTATGTTAATAGCAACCATGCTATTAACAGGATGCGCCAGTACAAGCAACAACATAACTATTCCAGCTCCTAAAAAAGAGCAAAAAAACAAGTTGTCCAATAATGAAAAAATGGCTGTGATAAGAGAGTTTGCAGGACAAAGTACCCCCGAAAGCGTTGAGAAAAAACTCTTAAAAACTTCACCGGTATATGCGCAAAAGCATAAAAAAGATGCTGTAATAGAAAATATGAAAGTCAAAGAGAATATGCCTCTTTATCGACAACCACTTTTTGCAAAGATGATAATTTATCCGTATGTCTCAAAAAGCGGAATCTATCATGGGTACCAGACAAGTTATATAAAAATCAAAGAAGGCGAATGGGTGCTTGCGGATCAGGGAAGCGACAAAAAAGATGAAAAAATCTTTGATTTCAATGAGGTGAAATAATGGATTCTATGGTATTTTTTGTTGTAGCTGCAACATTTATAACATTTTCCCTCTACTATATTTATACGAGGAGTTCCGCAAAAGAAGATATTGCCTCTTTGCTTGTAAAAAATTGGAATTTGCTATTTAAACGCTATAAAATAACCGACTTTTTGCCTTATCGTATCTTTGATGACAAAGAAAATATATACATCAATAATGATGGAAGTTATGGTGTAGTATTAAGATGCATACCAAGAATCAGAATGGGAGAGTCTACTGCTAAAGCGGTAGAAGAGATGCTGAACAAATTGCCAGATGATACCTTTATACAGTTTACATTAATAGGAAGCAAGAACATAAAAGGTATGGTTGAAAGATGGAGAAATGAGCATAAGTTTCGTGCAAAAATAGACAACAACAATTCCGAACTTATGGAAAAAGCAATCGATAATATGGCTGAGTTTTTTTATAAAAAAACAAAAGAGCCTCCATCTTTCTCTATGACATCAAGAATTAAAAACTTCGTTTTATATGTCTCAATAAAATCAAATAAAAAAGAGAATATTCTTGCCTATAAAGATGTATTAAAAAATATTCTAAAAGCTAACCATTTTGCTCCTGAATTTGAGAAACCGGAGAACTTAAAACCCATCCTTTATGAATTATTTAATGGCAATCACGATCTAAGAAATATACCATTTTATGATGACACAATGTATATTAACCGCCAGCTAATAAGTTCAAATACAAAAATTGTTGTAAAAGACACACATATGGAAAATGATGGCCGGGCATGGATAAGTCTTGCTCCGCAATCATTTCCAAAATATGCTTTTATAGGAGATTTTGGTGAAAAAATAGGGGATTATGTATCAAAAGCCCTCGACACCAATCAGTTCAAGGATACTTTTTTCATAACTACATCAGTTATTAAAATGCCTAAATCCAAAACTGCAACAGTGCATAGAAATCATTCCTGGATCCTTGGACAAAAATGGTCTGAAGCAATATTTAGAAATTTTGCAGCAGCCAAAGAAGAAAGCGTTGGGATCCTTGATAGAATCGATAACAGAAAAGAAAGTCTTTTCGCAATGGACTTAAATGTACTTGTTAGCGGTGAAAATTATAACGAGGCGAGCGAAAATGCACAAGTTATAATGAGCTATTGGAATAAAGGGGGAGAAACAAAAGCTTTGTCTTTGGATGAAGCTCTTGGTATACATCATCTGAATTTTATAGCAGCTCTGCCAATGGGTATCAATAAAGAGTATCTTTTTAAAACAACTGGAAAATATAGAACTATGTTTCCGGATCAAGTTGCACAGTTTATTCCCCTTGAGGCTGATTATAAAGGGAATACCCCGAATCTAATGTTGATATCAAGAAGAGCACAAATTGCTGGCTTTGACCTTTTTAAATCAAATATCAACTTTAACGCTTATCTTGTTGCAACCTCTGGTGCCGGTAAATCTGTATTGCTTAACATGCTTGGATTTAACTCTTATGCGAGAGGAGACCGGGTCTTTGTCCTCGATTATGATAATTCATTTTTAAAATTATGCGAAACCATAGATGGCCAGTATATTTTCCTTGATCCGCAAAAACCAATCAGCTTCAACCCTTTTAGCGAAATCAACTCTTTTGAAGAGTTAATGGAAGATCTTGCTTACCTTTCTGACTTTGTATATATGCTTGGTAGTTCTAAAAGTGAACAGCGGGCATTGGAAGATGAGAAACTCATAAAAACCAAATTGCAGGATATTATCAAAACTCTTTATAGTGAAATTGGCAATAGAATGGAAGTAACACATATAAGAGATAGAATCAAACAGATTGAAGATCAAAGGTTTCAAGACTTTGGAGACCAGCTTGGCCAGTATTGCCGTGGTGGTATATATTCAAAATTTCTTGAAGGCAAAAACCAATTTAACATAAAAAAAGAGTTTATTGTTGTTGAATTTAAAGGAATTGAAAATCACCCTGATATTCGAGACCCAATAATTATGCTTTTGATATATCATATAAATCAAATGATGTATCTTAATACAGGAAGGCAAAATAGAATACAAATAATACTTGATGAAGCACACCGTTTCCTTGGTAAAAATCCGAGAATGGATGATTTCATTGAGCAAGCATATCGCCGTGCTCGTAAATATGATGGCTCAATCATTCTTGCGACACAAGGATTTGACGACATCTATAATCCGAAAACAGGCGGTCTAAGTAAGGCTGGAACGGTAATCGTAAATAACTCCTCTTGGAAATGGTTTATGAAACAAACCGAAACATCTATAAATATGTTGATAAATTCTGAAGTGTTTAACTTTAACGAACTTGATAAAGCGATACTTCGCTCTATCACTACAATTAAAGGTGAGTATTCGGAACTTTTTATGATAACTCCTGAAGAGTATAAGTTGCCTTACAGATTAATAATGGATAAGATCTTCTATTATCTAACAACTACTGATCCTGAAGATAAGAGAAGGATAAATGATCTTATTAACAATGGTCTAACTCTTGGAGAAGCAATAGAATATCTTGTAAATGAAGAGGAGAAAGCAGCATGATTCAAAAACTATTTATTTTAATCATATATACGCTTTTGGTAAATATTGCGGTTCTTTTTGCCTATGACAAATATATAGTGCCTAAAAAAGTTAAAAAGATCTATTCAATTGATTCTACAAAAATAATTGAATTACAAAAAAAAAGAATGAAAGAGCTTATATTTAACAAAGGACAGAAAGTAAATGAAGAAGCAATTATTAAATATTTAAACAACATCGATAAGATTATCAACTATATTGCGGAAAGAGATAATGCAATAGTTGTTGTAAAACAAAGCATAGCTTCAAAAAATGTAAAAGATATTACAAATGAGGTATTAACAATTTATAGAAGTAAAATCGGCTCTCTTCCTTAGTCGATTTTCTTCTAAAATAAATCAAAATATAGTAAAATAAAACTAATATTCAAAAGTATGGAGCTTAAAATGGATAAAGCAAAAATTAAAAAAATAGCTAAATATTTGCTTATAGGCTCTTTTATATACGCAATAGGCAATCTTGCCGCATATGTTATCGGCAAACATTATGGTATTGGTTTTATAATTTCCCCTTCTTTAAATAAAGATTTTATAGTTTATACAAAAAATTGGAAAGATAAAGTATCTGACGGTTCTATAATATATTTCAAATTTCCTCATGATACACCATATTATAAGAAAGATATGAATTTTGGAAAAATGGTGATGTGTAAAGAAGGTGAAACACTTGAAGTAAAAGGACTTGAATACTATTGTGATGGAAAATACATAGGCAAAGCTCTTACACACGATAAAGAGGGCAAGCCGGTAAAAAATTTTATATTCAATGGAAAAATACCGGATGGAAACTATTTTGTAATGGGAACACATCAAAGAAGCTACGATAGCAGATATTGGGGATTTGTTCCAGAAGAAAAAATTAAAGGTGTTGCAATATGGTCAATCTAAAGAAAATAACAGCCCTTTCTATGGCTGCAATAATATCTTTATCCACCCCAGCAAGTGCTGATCTGGCATCTTTTATACAAGATAACCTCGATGCTTCGGTTACATCTGAAAATTCAGGTTATTTTGTTACACAAACAAGAGGCTATTATACTCTTGGAAGTATGAGAGTAAGATGGGGTGGATTGGGTACAGTTCATCCTTTTAATTTGCAAGCTCCGTCTATAAATGTCGGATGCTCCGGTATTGATATGGTATTTGGTGGTTTTAGCTACTTAAATTTTCAATATCTTGTAGACAAATTAAAGAAAATCTCCGCTGCGGCACCGGCATTTGCTTTCAAAATGGCGATTTCTACCCTCTGTAAAGATTGTGACACCATCATGACTGAACTTGAAAAAATAGCAAATGCAATAAATAGTATGAACTTTGATACTTGTAAAATGTCACAACAAATTGGTGGTTGGGCTGGTAGAAAAATTGGAAATGCTGCAAGTGATCTTATTAAAATGGGTAGTGAAGAAAGCTGGATTTCATCCCTTGCAAGTGCTACAACAAATGCCTCGGGCACTATACAGAATTGGATAAACACTGCTGAAAGTTGGATGAATGGCGGTGGAAAAGAAGGAGCAAAAGAGCGTTTGTTGCAAGGATCTCTTGTAAAAAGAGCATCCGAAACATATGGCACTATATTTGGCAATGGTTCTGAATGGGAAGCATTGGTAAGATCGATGATTGGGGATATATATGGATACATAGATCCAAATTCTCTTGCTGACGGAACACAAGATCCGCAACTCAAGGTCCAAATAATTCAACCAACTATTGATTATGCTAAATTTGTTGATATTTTATTAAATGGTGGCGATATTGAAGTAAAAGGATTGCAAGAACATCCAAATGGTGATTTAATGCTACCCCCAGAATTTCCAATATCAAACATTACAATACCACAAGGTGGTATGAAAAAAATGATACAAGATAAAATAATCAGTATTGTAAACAAAATTCAGAATCATGAAACTCTAACAACAGATGATATTAATTTTATAAACTCTATGCCAGTACCTATTTACAGAATTATAAATGTTATTACTGTGCTTGGTGACACAGGTGTTGAGTTAACATCTGAATATATTGCGCTAAAAGAAATAGATGCCCTTATAAGAAAACTCATAGAGGAAATGATGAGATATTTAGCTGCATACAAAAGAGAAAAAGGAGCTAAAGCATTATCGGATGAGGATATGGAAAAAGTTGACGAACTATTAAAAGTAGCTCGTCAAAATAGAAAGAATATACATACTATTATGATAGGAATCGCATCAGATTTCAAAAAACAAAATTATCTTGTGGATTATTATCAACAACTTGAAAAACAAATAAGAGAAAGGTCTCCGGTATGGGCAATGACAGGCTTTGGAAGCTAAAACTTTTTCCGGTCATTGTCTTTTTATATTTGCCGGCAATTGCTACCGACACATGGAATGAGGGTATTTCTTTTGGAAATTACACCCTCAATCATTTTAAAGAAAATATGTCTGGAACAATTAATAATCCCATAACAACTGACACGGACCTTTATACAGTTGATGGAAATAAAAACGGTGATGCAAGATTGATATGTTCTGAGGGTGATAGCAGGGAATATATTTCAATAACATATAATGGAACAAGTGATATAACAATACAGATACAAATGGATAAAAATCTTGATGGAACGAAAGAAACATACTGGAGTTTCTCTGGAATAAGCGGTATTTGCTCAAACGGGGCTATTAAATGTGATTCAGGTACATGGAATAACTGTAAATATTATAAGTGGAATTATGACGGAATAACTCTTTCTCTGATCGAAACAGTAGCTCCAGCTCTTGGTGGTTGTTATTGTATAAATAGCAGCTGCGGTTCACCTGCTCTTACACAAAAACAAACAATTTTAAATGATATTGCCGGTGCAGTTGCCCCCATGGTATCAAATACATCCGATTATGTTATAACAAGAACCCAAAATACCGGAGATGCAGTATACTATTGGGGGCAAGACTACTCAAATTGTCAAAATGCCGGATCTATGACAACAGCATCAAGCGATGGTTCAAATATACAATCGTTAACAGACAGTGCAATTGTATCTCAAATGAATGATGAAAACAGTGCTTACTATGTTTTAAATAGTTCTACACAAAATAATCATCATCTTGAAACAGATTATCAAAATAACTTGGAAAATCGTGTTGATAATGTGAGAAATAGCACAACCCATACGGATGGAACAAATGACTACTCCTATACCGACCAGATAAATGGCCAGACATATAATATTGATGGGAGTATACAAATAGGAACTTCTGAGAATGCAAAGTATTGTGAAGTTGAATACATAGAAAACAGTCCAGACGCTTTTGCTGATGGAACTAATAGAGAAACCGCTACAACCGATTCTTCGACACGAAAAGTTGAAATAAGAGAATGTGTGGACAATTGGACAAGATGCCCTTTAAATCCTGGTGAAACAATAAAACATGATTGCGGTGCAATCGATGATTTTGCAGAAGTTACAAGTGCATTATCGGCAGTGAATGAAGCAACGAAGGATATGGTATGTTCTTCAACAAATTAAAACTATATATAGGACTCCTCCCCTTCATTGCGGTAAGTAATGTAAATGCAATTATATGTAGTGATTATGGTGACTTTAAACTATATAATGGACACTATTATACAATTACAAAAAACAAAATGACATTTAATGATGCAAAAACATTTGCTGAAAATAGCGGTGGCTATCTTGCGATCCCAGATAATCAAGCTGAAAATGACTTTATCAAAAGCTTACTTCCTAATGCAACTTATGGCTGGATAGGAATTTGGGATCCACAATTGACATCTAATTATTGTTATGACAGCAATTGTGCTTATGATGATAGCCGTTTCATAACTGTAAAAGGCACTACTCCTGTTTATACAAACTGGGCACCATATCAACCAGATAATCTTGTTAAATCAAACGACATCATAGATGGAGTAGAGAAAATCTCCCCTCTCGGAGAACATTGGGTAGCAATAGCATCACCTGGTGGACAGTGGGCTGATATGGGAAATCATTTTGACGAATACAATAATCCAGCACGCTATTACGGAATATTTGAGTTTGATACAATGCCTGAGTGTTACCAAGGGGAAACTAACATTACAGACTCAATTGAAGGGAAAGTATGCAATACTAAAATTTATGATAGCGGACTTGATCTTGTAACTGACGGCCAAACCTTTGATTGCCAAACAGATCAATACGGCACTGATTTTTGTCCATCAGGACTTGCCGAGTGTGGAAGTGAATGGGAATATATGGATGGATATAGCGAGCCGCACATAGGTACAACAACCGAAACATATCAGAAAATTAGAGTATGGACAGGTAGAATAGGGGATAATTACTGGAGTGGTTCATGCGCACATTATAGCACCTCTGCATATTTTAACATAACGGATCTGGATAAAGTAATAGAATTTAAACTCAAAAGAACAAAATTCGATGACTGGATCAAGGTTACAGTAAATGGGCATATTGTACGGGTAGGACCTTATGGTGGAGATATGCTTGAAGTGGTTTACTCGGATGGTACAAATACTTATTCTTCTTATGCCGAATGTAATGATGCTAATTATGGTTATGGCTATTGTGGACAAAAAGTGCAATACACTACATCAGGAAGCACTGGAGCCTGTGAATTATCCACAAGTTGGAACCAATATCACAACATCGATGCCAAACAATATTTGATAGAAGGAACAAATGTAGTAAGGATAGATGTAATCGTTGCAGGTGGTGGTGAAGGGTATGCGTACTTTGAAGGAATAGTTGGACAAGGAGTGTTTAACTGCACGGGCGGATATTGTAGTGTCGATGATATAGGAACAACTGAAATTACAACAAATTACACTTATTATGAATATTTGTGTCAAAATGATCCTAATGAATATGGCGAAAACTGGGAACCAATAGATCCAGGTGGTCCTGATGCAACGGATCCAACTCCACCACCAGATAACTGTCGTAGAGAGACATTCACTTGTGTACCTGCACCAGATCGCAAATGTGCTTGGGTAGATAACAAATGGCAATGTTCTCCTTATCCATGTATTAGTGGAAACGATATAGTTACAACGGATACTCCTGTTGGTATAAATGATGCAGATAATAATGGCTGGGATGATAGTGGTAATTGCATGGGGCAAATCTACATATTTAATGGATATGACAATAGATGTAGAAGTGAAGACATTTTCTTTGGTCTTGCAGGAGGCGGATGTTGCGATAAAGATAAGGTGTTTTTTGGACTAATTCAATGCAAAGATGAGGAAATGAAACTTGCAAAACTAAGAAATGAAGATAGATGTCACTATATAGGGGAATATTGCTCAAAAGAAGTAGAACTGGGTTTTACTGAAATATGCGTTCAACATAAACAAACATATTGTTGCTTTAATAGTAAATTAGCAAGGATCATCAATGAACAAGGTAGGACACAAATAAATAAAAACTGGGGTGAACCTAAGAATCCAAATTGCAAAGGATTTACACCAGAAGAGTTTCAGAAGCTCGATTTTAGCAAAATAGACATGAGCGAGTTTTTCAATGATGTTACAAAAACATTCAATTCAAGTTTTATTCAAAATCAGGCAAATTTTATTCAAGATAGAATTAATACAAATTTGTCAAATATACAAAATTAAAAAGGGGAATATGAATGGATAAAAAAGCAATGATATACACTCTTTTAGCACTTGGTTTGGCAGCATCCAATGCAAATGCCTCAAATATAAAAGATAGCAACATCACTGTTTCCATGCAAAAAAGATCAGAAAATATTACTATAAATCATATAGATAACAAAAGAGAAATACAAAAAATTATGAAGATTGCAAAAGAAATATACAAACTAAAACCCGATCTTGTTATTGATTATGATACGATTTGTAAATTTGGAGGGAATTGCACTATGGGAACAGATCAATACTTTAAAGATGTAGGATTCACAAGCATTAAAAACCCTTCAGATGCCCAGGTTGTAAGTATTCTAATATAATTACATTTTATTCACAATTATCTACAATTATTCAAATATATTTACACTACTTAAATCTTCAAATTAATTATTTCTTGTATTTCTGCTATTTTAAAAGGAACTTACAATGAATAATCTTTCAAAATTAATAGACAATTCTGGTAAAAATTCTTTAATTATTAAATTGCAGAGAGAAAAACCGTTGATTGTATGTGGTTACTCTCCTTTAAAAATTTATCCGAAGAACAATGGAAGAGAAGATGTTTTAATTGATATTTGGTTTAAAGATGAAAGTGGTAAAAAATTTGTTGCTTATGATTTGCAGCTTGAAACTACATCAATTTTTTCATATGGAAGTATTTTATACAAAGAAAACATAAATTTTATTGCAGAAAGCGAGATATTTAATATAAAACCTTCTAATATCGAAATAAAGCCATATGAAAAACTTTCTGATGATTTAAAAGAAAAAATATCTCAAAGAATAATTTCGGATGAAGAAAGAGCCGTTAAAAGTTTTCTAACCCTAAAAACAAATGATAAAGTTTTAATATTTCCTTATTTAGTAATAGGAAGTTTTTTCTATTTTCCAACTTCTCATATAAGAAGAGCCTTCTTAGCCCAAGATATAAATATTTTACTTCAAGAGAACAAAGAAAATAAAGTTCAATTAAGTAGTTGTAAAGAAGGTGAGTTGTATTTTAGAAACTTTAACAAAAAAGTTACCAAAGAAACGGTGGAGCTTGCATATTTGTATTTTTGTTATGAAAAAAGCAGAAAGTTTTTTTACAATGCATATTCTTTTTTTATAAAGGATGTTATAAAAGAACCCAAATATGAGAATAAAAGATATATTCTATCATTTGCTAATTTTAAGTTTCCAATTTTTAAAGATTTTAAAGCTGAGCTTAGAGGTGAATATCTTGATGATAAAAACTTGTTAGTTTATCAAATAATAGATATTGATTTTGAAAGCTTATTTGGAAAAAAAGTTATTACATATCATTTTGAAAGTAGAGATCGAAATTATACGCTTCAAACCAAATTCTTTAAAAAATTAGCAGGCAAAGCAGCCACTATTTCACATAATAGCCCTACAAATCCAAAAAGTACTGATACCATCATATCTATTGGTAAAAAACAGTTTTCTTCAGTTAATCCTTTGGCTGTTTTCAAAGGCAAAGCTATTAGAAAGGGAGAAAGTATTTACTCAAAGCCTATTCATAAAATTTTTAAAGAATCAGAAGGAATAAGTTTGAGCGATATGGAAGATAAAAATTCTCCATATGGCAAAGGGACTTTAAATATAGAAAATTTTGATTTTCAAAAAGCTATTGAATTGTTAAAAAGGAAACTAAATTTAAACGAGGAAGAAAGCAATTTTTATCAAACAAATAGATATTATGCTTTTCATTTTAGATTTAGAAACAGGAATTATTTTTTACTCGAATTAAAAGAATCTAACTCTTCAACGCTTCTATTTAGTTCAAATAATAGGCTTAATGGAAATTTTCTTGTGGCGAAAGTATATTCTGTTAAAGAGGGTTCTATACAATCTTTTAATAAATTAAAAAAAGAATTAGAAGAAATAAGAATTTTCTTCCATACTAAGCAAAAGCATACTGGCAAAGGAATTGAAGATTGGGTTGATAGATTAATAAATAAATTAGATGAATATAGTTTATAAAAGTTGAAATTAAGAATAGACAATTAATCGATTCTACTTTAAGGAAGAAAATAAGATAATTTAATTTAACATTGGGCTGTAATTCTGTTAAATTAGGGGAAAAATATGAGCAAGTTGCAGGAACATATTAAAGAAATCAAAGAAACAAAATCCGGTTATGAAAGAAATATGTATCCCAGTATCAAAAGTATTTTTGAATCCTTGGGACACAAATCAAAAAATATTATCGTAGATTCTGGAAGTGAACTGGGACAGGGGATACCCGATTTAGTTATCAAGACAGAAGTAGGTACCAAAGAAAAAGGAAAACCTATTCTTGGTGATTGGGTAGTTTGCGAAGTAAAAGATGAACGAACCGCATTCAAAACCCCTGGAAGCAGAAACAAGATATTAAAAGACAAAGAAAAATATATCACCCTCGATACCAACTATTTCATTATGATCGATCCGGAAAGGATGGTCATCCGTCCTGTTACGGTAGGAAGCTCCTTGAATTACGACAGCAGTAAAGATATAGTTATAGAGTGGGAAGAGGCGCTAAAACACAATGATCAATGGTTCAAAGAGCAAACCGCTAGTATAGCCGCCGATAAATCCTCAATAAAAGTAGCTTTGGATAAGTTTAGAACCGGAGATACCTCTTCTATAGCTGTTATTTCCCTTAAACCGCAGGATACTACTAAAGCAGAACAAAAAAGGGCGGAGAAAGCCAAACAAGAATTTTTTCATGCCATCAAAAGAGCAACCATTCTTCTTCAAAGCGCCACAAAGGAGGCTCTAGAGGATGTGCAGCCAAAAATTGAAGAGATTTTAAAAGCTATCGATGATTTTGAAGAAAAATATGATGGAGTCAAAAAGCTCTCTTTGGAGCCCTTTGAGCTGCAAGGACAGGTAATAGGTTATGAAAGAGCACTTGAGCATGATGAAGATGTAGAGCGTATCAAAGAAAAGGTGATGTCAAATATCTCCATCGCCAAACTGGCACTTGTATGGCTTCCTGAGTTTAGATCAAGAATTGGAAAGAAAAAAGAGGAGGTTATACAAGAACTTTTTGCCATCGAGACGGCAAATATGATATTAGCAAGAATTCTTTTGCTTCGTTTCTTCGAGGATCACGGATTTTTTGGAGAGAAAAGATATTTGTGTAATGGCGGTATCAAAGCTTTCCAGATGATGAGAGAGTATTTTGAGCTGACTTACATGAAACTGCTCAAGGATGTTTACGAAAAAGCAAAAACGATCTACTATTCGGTATTTGAAGAAATGGAGCTTGACTGGGTTCTTGGAAGCGAAAACGAACGACTTTCTCAAGCAATAGAGCTCTCTCTTATGCACTTCTCAAAATTTGATTTTACAACGATAAGAGGCGATATTCTAACGGGTATTTACGATAGATTTTTGGAAGGCTCCCAACGAAAAAAACTAGGAGAATATTACACCAAACCAAGCGTTGCAAGATATATAATCGACAGAATAGAGATAGATAGAGATGATGTCGTATTGGATCCCGCATGCGGATCGGGCACCTTTTTACTGGAGGTATTCAATAAAACTATCGGCGAACATATAGATGCGGGAGTAGTTACGTATGAAGAAGCGGTAAGCTTTTTAGGACTCCTCACTGTCGTTCGGCTTCCTTAGCTCTGCTTGTTTCTGCAAATTCTTTTTGAAAAAATCCGGCCGGTTTAAAAGAGGTTTTGAGGGGAGAAAAACTTCGAATTATGTATATATATGAGGCAGTAAAAAACAAAGGAGGTTACATGGCGGCAATCGATAATGTGCTTAAAAAACTGTGCGCAAACGAGAACACGAAAAAAGTCTCACTGACTATCAAAATATCATCCAAACTCAATGACGATCTGCAATACGTTTGCAATACGTTTGGCATTACGAAAAGCCAGCTAATTGAAGAGCTTTTGGATAGTTCTGGACTATCAAAAAAAGCGGCTGAGTTGAGAGTTGCGCAACAGTCAAAATCCAAACAGGAAACAAACACGATATAAGGAGCTGATATGGGACAAAACATCATCCATGGAAAAAGTCCGTTTAGAGGTAGTGAGGTATTACAGCTTGACATATCCATGGGAGTAAAAAACTGGTTTATTCACAAAATTATACTTCTCTCTCCCTCAATACTTCTTATTCTTGGCTATTTTGCATATAAGCAGATAACGCTTTTTGGAATGATGGCACGCAATGAAAGTATAGAGCATTTTGTATGGCTTGACGATAGTTTTATTGTAATACTCTTGATAGGTTTTTTGGGCGTAAGATTTATAGGCAAAAGATTTGCGGATCTTTGGCAAAAAAAGGTCATAGAAGCAAATGAGCAATTAATCATCGATGAATATATCCGGGGAGCTAAACTTGTTTGCGTAGATGAGTTTAACAAACAATATGAAAACGAGGATAAAGTGATTGTTTTTGAGATTGAAGATGAATATTGCGATAGAAAATTTTAAAAGGAGCAAACTATGGCAAAACTTTTATTTCCAAAAAAAGCGCTAAAACAGCATATTTTATTTCTCGGCGGCACAGGTACAGGTAAAACTCAAGGGATGATGCAACTGTTTGACAACGTTATCGAATCAAAAAAGCTGATCGTAGATATCAAAGGAGACTATACCTCCGTATATTTTAATAGGGATAAAGATTATATTTTCTGTCCATTTGACAAACGTAGCATCGGATGGAATATTTTTAACGATATTGAAACCTATCACGATATTACGGCCATTGCTTGCGCACTTGTTCCCGAAAATCCAAAAGCAAAAGATCCTTACTGGGATAATGCGGCTCGTAATATTGTCGAGGCAGTTTTATTATATCTTTTCAAAACGAAAAAAGAACCTAAAAACAAAGATTTATGGAATACAATTACAAATTTTGAAAAAATTGCAAGAATAAAAAAAGAAGATAAAGAGTGCGCGGCGCTTCTTGATTTTTATATAAACGAAGAGGACCAGAAACATACACGAGAAATCCTTGAAACCATAATAGCAAAAACAACTGTTAGATCTCTTCAGTATCTTAGTACAATAGACGGAGATTTTAGCTTTAAAAAATGGCTAAAAGACTTCTCCCTCAAAAACAACCTCTTTTTACTCGCTGATCCGAAAATCATCAATGCGGTTTTGCCTCTTTATCGAATAGGCATCGAAATTGTCGCTTCAGAACTTCTTTCGATGGAAGATGATAATTTAAGAGAAGTATATTTTTGGCTAGATGAGTTTCCAAAGCTTCAAAAACTTGAAAAAGTGATTGACCTGATTACACTAGCCAGATCTAAAGGTGGGAGAATCATTTACAGTGTACAGGAATTTCAACATCTTGAAGATATTTATGGGAAAGAGATTGCAAGAACTATTCTTGGCAATACAAACACAATACTTGTTTACAGAACTACAAATGCGGAATTTCTTGAAAAAATGCTTGGACAACAGGAAGTTCTTGAATATAGCGAAAGCAGATCAATGGGAAGTGCGGATATGGCAGATAGAATTACCGCAAGCAAACAGAAAAAAACAAAACCTCTCGTGCTTGCATCAGAAATACAACGCTTGGCCAACCTTGAATTTTATATCAAAAGCATCGCACCGGATATAACGAAAGCCAAACTAAAATATATCCACAGAGAGCCAAAAGAGCCAAAGTTTATTTCAAATATTGAAAAAATCCAAAAGAAATATACCGAATTATCGGATAATATAACTACTGATGAAATTCCAAAGTTTTTAGACGAATTAGACAGTATTTGAGGGGGAATCTTCTCCCTTAAAACAAACAAAATTAATATATAAGCTAAATAGAAGAGGAAAAGAAATAAAAAATTCAAAAAAATAGTAATTCTAATCGACAAAAATGTTAAATTTAGTATTTTTTATAACATCTGCGTAACCCCAAGTATATATCACGCCATTATATCCCGCTGCATAAGTTATACTTGTAAATATTACAGATAGAAAAATAATTTTTTTCACATTATTCTCCTATTTTCCGCCAAAAAAAGAATAATCATTAAATGCTTCTGCTGTGTTGTATTTTTCTACTTCTCTTTCTGCTGGACTTTTCTTAAAACCATCTCTTTTAAAAGAAGATAGCAATGGAAACCAAATAGGCATAGACAATACAACTTTTCCCAAACCATTTGTTGTAATACCTGTAATCCACTCAACCGCTGTTTTATAATCGTCAACGAAAATTAATGCGACAAAAGCAATTGCACCAAACACAGCAAGCATTAAATACATAAGGATTACTTTCAATAAATAAGATTTTAAAGCTCTTAACATAATTTTTCCTTAAAACATGATACGATTAGTTACATATGAAGCATTACTTTGATTAATTATATCAAAAAGTAGTTTTTGCGGTAAAAAACTAATTTAATGATTATCAAAACTCCTTATTTTCCTACATTTTAAAATAAAGCTTTACTCCCCCTGGGATACCATTAAGTTGCATTATGCGAAGAATATTATCGCTATAGCGTAAAG
This sequence comes from Nitrosophilus labii, assembly GCF_014466985.1. NCBI lineage: Bacteria > Pseudomonadati > Campylobacterota > Epsilonproteobacteria > Nautiliales > Nitratiruptoraceae > Nitrosophilus > Nitrosophilus labii. The sequence goes on along the minus strand of NZ_AP022827.1, from coordinate 42,925 downwards.
AATTTGTATGAGCTATAATAGGGTTAGCATAATTTTTTAGGTAGTCATCTCTTTGTTCAATAGGCAAGTTTTTATATATCTCAATAATTGACTCTATTGCTCTCGTTTGATGAGGCAAATTTCTTTCAAATCGAAATCCCATTTTAGTACCTTACGATAAATTCTAATTCAATATGTTTTTTGTTGACAAAGTTGAGAATACCCTCGTACAGCTCTCTTTGCGCTTTAGAGCTTAAAGCGTATCCGTTAGCGACAATCTTGGATGGAGCAAAGGAGTTATCCTCGTCTATCTTTTTTAGCATTACCGCAAGATTATCGGTGGTAAATCTAGAATTTAGAAGATAGAGACGGCTATCGACAAGATAGGCGGTATAGCCTTCTAAATCAATTTTTATTGGTTTTTGCGTTAGTTTTGAACCGTCATAAAGCTTCCAAGTGGTAAGAAGAGTATCGGTATCAATATCTTTTGGTAACAAAAGATTATCCCTGAGTTCTTCGATGTCTTCTAAAAGTTCTTTTGGAATATTTATTGTTTCAAAAATTTTAAATCCTAAATCCATAGACTTTATCTGATCAAGTTCTTGCTTTTTTTTGTCCAAAATCTCTTTCAGTTCAATTAATTTGCTTTCATCTTTTGTTGTTCTTTTCTCTTTGCTTTTTACTTTCGATATCTTTTCTTGAATTTCTTGAATCTCTTTTTCTTTATCGCTTACTACTTTTTTAGAAGATCTTACAAGTCTCTCTTTGGTTATATCAAATATTGTTGGATTATCAAGGCCTAGTTCATTTTTGACGAATTCATATGCTGTTTTGTTTTTCTTAGGATCGATCGGTTCTGGAAGTTGGACAAGAATATATTTTCTATCTCCTCCATCTTCAGCGTTGAGTTGCATTACTGCATCGCCTGTGGTTCCGCTACCAGCGAAGAAGTCAAGAATTATATCCGATGAATTCGTTGCAATTTGTATAAAGTATTTTATTAACTTTGTTGGTTTTGGAAATGGAAAAACGACTTTATTATCGAAAATAGATTTAACTTCTTGAGAACCATCTTGTCCACTTCCAGCTAAAGTATAAGGTAGCCAACTTTGAGGTACTATTCCGCTAGGCATTTCAAATAAAAATCTTTTCACTCTTGGAACTCCATTACCATCTTTTCCAAACCATATACGATTATCTTTTATCAGCTCTTCTATCTTGTTTTGAGAATATCGCCAACATCTTCCTTTAGGTGGCCAATGTTCTTTGCCATTTGGAGAAACTATAGGAAAAACTCCTTTTTCAGAAAAAGTAGTAGCCAACATTGATCCACTTGTCCAAGGTCCTCTTGGATCATTGTCAGGATTTTTGTAATCTTTGTTGTGCTTGTCTTCTCTAGGAAGTAAATTTCGTTCAAATTTTTCTTTGTTTTTTGCATAGCATAAAATATATTCATGGCTTATAGAGATATACTTATTGTCATTTTTCGGTGCAAAGTTTTTTTGCCAAACAAAAGTACAGATGAAGTTTTCTTCACCAAAAATTTCATCAGTTAATAACTTTAACTGTGCATATTCATTGTCATCTATACTGATAAATATGGAACCTTCGTTTGCTAATAAATTTTTTGCGATATAAAGTCTAGGATACATAAATGTAAGCCATGCAGAATGAGAATTACTTTTACTATTTATAAAATCTAAAATTCTTTTTGCTTTTTCGATATCAATACCAGCAAGTTTTGCTAATTCATCAGGTCTAAATTGTCTATTATCATGATATACAAAACCGTCATCTCCAGTATTATATGGAGGATCAATGTATACCATTTTGATCTCACCCTCATAAGCATTAACCATATGTTTTAATACCTCTAAATTATCTCCTTTGATAAGTAAATTTTGACTATTTTTATTTTCTTCTTTTACATTCCATTCCATGTTTTCTTTTATAAATGTTCTTGCAGGTTCGTGAGTTAAAACCCTTGAATATGTTTTTCCAAGCCATTCAAGAGAGAAGCTTTCTTTAGATATGTCTGTGGATTTTTCAATAGATGCTTTGAACTTTTCTATGAGAAATTTTCCATTTTTATCGAAATATTGAGGAAAATATTTTTTAAGTGTTTCTATTTCATTTAGAACTGCTTCTGTTTGTTCTATTTTTTCAATTCGCATATAATCTCCTTAGTTTTGCCACTCTATCATATCTTTCAATTTATCGATCAAAGTAGGAGCGATTGTTTTATTAGGAATAGGAATAATAGCAATGCCTTCAACTTCAACTATATCACTATCAGTGCACAGAAAAAACTTTTTATTGCTTTGTTTTCCTTGTTCATTTAACATAGGAAAATTAAAGATAGGAAAATCATCTACAAAGGCTATAGATGAAGTGAAAGAAAAGAAATTTTCATTGTTATCTGAAGTTAAGGGTTCAATCTTTTTTAAATTTATCTCTCTGTTATTAGGAGATATGATAATTGCATATTTCATTATTCTTTCCTTATAGAAATATTACAAATTCTTTCTATATTTTCTATCTGAACCAAAAACTCTTTTGCCTTTGCCCTACTCATTTCCGTATTTATATTAGGAACTAAAAAGCAGATAGTTTTTCCATTTGGCAAAAATATTATTTTATACCACCATTTTGGAATATTTACATTATGCCTCTTTTTGCCCAATGTGCCATTGCTCCCACAAACGCCTGTTATTACGCTTATTTTTCTATATTTTCTTGCTTGAAGTCTTACAAATCGCTCTATCTTTGTCCACAATCTACGATTGAGTTTTGGTTTTTGTGGAGCGATATTGCTCATTAAAAAAGTCTCTTTTTGCACTTTTCTATCATAATCAAATACAGCATTAGGAGCTAAATGTCCTCTATCAAATCCTGTTTTTGAGTAGTCTTTTGAATAACTTCTGCACTTTGTAGGTAACTGATAGTCTGGTTTAAAACGCAAATGTTTTCTTGATAAATTTTTACTATCTATCAAATTGCCATCGACTTGATAGACAACCATTTTAGGCGTTTTCCATTTACAGGAGTAACAGATATCAAATGCTTTTTTATGCAAGATTTTATCGCATTTAATATCTATGTTATAGTTTGGGAGATATTTTGATTCAAATGCAAATAAAGATAATAACAATATTGATATCAAAAATATTTTTTTAGTCACCATATTCCTTATATTTTATATAGAGATATTTTCAAACCAATCCGTCTTTTTTCATTTTTTCAAGTATAGCCATCTTCGCATAAGAGGAAAAAGAGATACCATTTTCTTTTAAAATCTCCGTCCATTCTACAGGAACATTATAAATTAGAATATTCTTTGTATTTTTATCGTTTTTGCTTTTCAAAGAGGCTTTATTTACTACTTTGTCAAGCTTGTTTTCCAAATTGTCAAATTTTCCCATAAATATCCTTTTGATATTATTGTAATATTATTATAATATTGTATCAATATTTCTGCAATATTAACTCGATTTCACTTATCAAGCTATCTATCTCTTTAGAAGCCTTACTGGATCTATCAATTTCCACTACGCTTTTTCCTGTTTCAAAACTCTTTGCAAAATCAACTCTTCTTCTTAATATAGTTTCAAATATGTTAAAAAATTGGCTATTTGATTTTATATATTCTTTTAACTCTTCAATAGATTTTGTAATTTGAGGATTGACATTATTTAAAAGAATATTTGATTTTATATCCGACCTTATTCGTTTTAAATCTATTAATATCTTTTTAAAAGCTTCTAATCCGTAGATTTCTATCAGATTGTTAGAGAGAGGAGTAATAATAATATCAGCTCCCAAAATAGCAATTCTATTTAGATCACTATCAAATCCACCACTATCTATTAGTATAATCCCATCTGCATTATCTATAATATTCATAAGCTCTTTTTGGCTTTCTACTGAAATAATATTCAAAGGATTCAACCCAACTTCTTTTCTGTTCTCGTTAAATATACTAATGCTTTTTTGATAGTCTAAATCTATTACGCTTAACGGATATTTCTTGCCAAGCTCTACTGCAAGATTTAAGGCTATCGTAGATTTTCCGACACCACCTTTTTGGTGTGCGATAGTGATTACTTTTTGCATAATAAAGCCTTGTTTGTTTTAACTAAACAATATCGTTTAAATATTAATACGATATTGTTTAAATATTTATAAAATATTAATATTTTAGATTAAAAAGTATTCAAATTTTGTTCCAAAGATATTTTTTTCCATTTATCATAAGTTTGTTTTGTTGTTTCTATTATTGTTCCTTCTATTTCAAGGGGATTAAAAACTTTGCCATTTATCATGCTCTTTTTTATTCGCTAAAAGCCTTGCATACTCTCTATCTTCTTTTGCTTCTTTGTAAACATTTTCAAAAAAGCTATCCACATCTTCAAACTTCAATTTTTCGACATTGTATCCATCGTTTATATAAACCAACTCATCATCACCGATGAAAAATTTAAACTCAAATCCATCGCCTTCTCTGATTAAAAAAACTCTATTTTTGTAGTATTTGCGAAGGTATGCAATAAAGCGTTGTTTTGATTTTAGAAAATGGTAATCTTCTGAAGTTTCTTCTTTATCTTTTGTGTTTTTTGGATTTGGTTCTATTGTAAATTTAATATGTGTTATTTTACGACCGGTTTTTATCTCCTCAAATGTAAATGTTATATCTGTATGTTGCTCCAAATCTTTTTGTGCTTTTTTTAATATGCGTAATTTTATACCGCTTGAATACTGATAACTTCTTGGAATTTCAAGCGTTTCCCTTAGCCATTTAACTTCCACAATTTTTTCAACTTTTTTTGCTTTAGATTTTTTTGATAGTGTGTTATACCAATCTTTTAAGATTTCATAGAGTCTTATCACATATCCGCTTTTGAGCTTTAGGATATTTTCAAGCCTGTATTGTAAAAATTTTTCCTGCAAAGCTAAAAGATATGGGCGTAATTTTGGAAAAATATAAAAAGTAATAGTTCCTTCGCCCTCGTGGTATTCAGCACCGCTGATCCAGTTGGATTTTAGCCAGCCATCATCTGTTTTTATGTGCAAAGGCTTTTTTAACAGTTCTTCAACTGCTTCTTCCATTTCAGCGTAAATATTATGATAAGTAACTCCCAAAAGTTCAGCAAAATCTTTAACTTTAAAAATATACTCTTTATCAGCCTCGTCGCTACGCTTTAAATTTGCAATTATCGTTGTTATAAATTTAAGCGCAAGAGGGTTGAGCCTATACCTTGCCTTTGTAATTGCCTCCGATTTTCTTACTATGTCGTCATTTTTTGGAGTCATTACGTCACTCATCTCAAATCCTTTTTAAAAGTACATTAATAATATAATGTATTATATATTTAATACATTATATTGTCAATAGTATTAGCTCACCCTGTTTTTGTATTTTTTTTCACCCTGTTTTTGTATTAGTTCACCCTGTTTTTGTATTAGTTCACCCTGTTTTTGTATTAGTTCCGACTTAGAAACTCCCATGAAATGGGAGTTTCACAAATCACCACTTTCCACTTTCCACTTTATTTTATAAAGCACTCTTTAGAGAGATTTTTTAAAAAACTTTCTTTCAATTTGACAAAATGAATTGAATGATGAGGGATTTTAGTCATTCAATTCATTTTAAATCTCCGGTTCAATACTTAATTGAAAATCACAAAGAGTTCCATATGTTATGGACTTATACAAGGTGGGTCAGCTACCCCACGCCTGAAGGCGGGGGCTTGCAGTAGATAACTCTACCGCATAGGGCTGGCTGACATAAGAGGAGATACTCCTCGCAGCCCGCTGTGCGATATTGATGGCTGCGTTCAAGTCCGCATTGATAGCGAACCCGCACGCTTTGCATCGAAAATCGCTTTGAGATTGTCGGTTGCTCGCAGAAACGTATCCGCATCTTGAGCAAGCTCTGCTGGTATCTTTAGGGGCAACTTTTACAAACGGAATACCGTTTAGTTTGCACTTATATTCCAAAAATTGTTGCAGTTGATGAAATCCCCAAGAATGATGCCTTGCTCTTTGTCGTTTCCTAACCGTTTGCTTCCTTATGCCTTGCAGTTTTTCTACCGCAATGCCCTTGGAAGTGCCTTTGGCAACCTCGACAATCTCTTTACTGATTTTGTGGTTTAAATTTCGCCTAAATCTTGCTTCTTTTTGTCCAATTTTTTTGAGCCGTCTTTTAGCCGATTTGGTCTTTTTCTTTTGCAGCGAGCGTCTAACCTTGAAATACTTTTGACGCACCTTTTCGATAAGCTCTCCATCAAATATATCTCCAAAGCTTGTTACGGCGGTTTTAACTATACCTAAATCTATGCCGATAAAGTCTTTGGTATCGATTTGTGGAGGCTCTTCTATATCGACTATCGGCAAAAGATAGAAAACTCCATCTACAAGCACCAAATCGGCTTGTCCCGTTCCTCTTGAGAGCTGACGCTTTTGGTAGCCTGTTATCACCATCTCAATATTTTGTCTGCCATCTATTGTCCATAGATTGACTTTTTCAAGCCCTTTAAAAGACATCACTCTTTTGTCGTATTGGATAGCTCCATCTTTTCTGAATTGATGGCAAAAGGATTTATCTCTTTTGTATTGAGAGGCTACTTTTGCAATAGCTCTGATTATCATTTGAGAGGAGAGTTTGAACCGCTCTTTAATGTCATAGTAGATAGCGTCTTGTATTTTGAATTTTGAATAGATTTGATTGGCAAAAGCATACTCGGATATATAGTTGCAGGCGTTGTTGAACTCCTCCATCGTATCAAGAAGAGTTTGATATTGCTCTTTTGTAGGATTGAGTTTAATCTTAACGGCTAATTTCAACTATATAACCTTTGTGCTATAATTTATCACAAAGTATTATATCACAAAATTACGCAAGGCAAAAGCCTTGCGACGACTCTTCCTCCCTATGGCTAAAGCCAAGGGCTTCCGAGTCGTGAAATTCGGTGAAAAAAGGAGGGAACCATGGGATTATTCGAACTATTAGGTGCTCTGTGGGGATTCAGCGAAGCGGAGAAAAAAGCCGAAAAAGAGTGGTTTGAAGAGTCTAAGTATGAAATGCAGAAATATAGTCTTATGTTTGGATTTTTTGATATCGCAGATAAAATGGCAAAAGCTTCCAACTGGAAAGAATTACATTCTTCAATGAAAGAATACTACTATAAAACCAGAGAGAAATGGCTCAAAGAGGATATGCCGGAAAAAGAGGAAGAGTGGCGACCGGTATTGGAAAAATTCAAAAATATTCCAGAAGATATAGATCATAAAAAATTTAATAGAGAAGCGCATCTTATTCTTGCTGAATTAGATGGCAAGTTTGGCGATAAAAAAAAGTACGGATTTATAACGATCAATTAAGGTGCATTTTTCCCTCCCGTCGCTACTCCTGCCGCAATCTGTCTTCCTTTGTGGCTCATATTGCTTGATACTGTACTGTAATAAGCTTCACCACCTACATCAATATTATGCAGTACTCTTTGATTTCATCCTCTTTCTCATAGAGCTTTTCTTTCTTTTTCTTCTTTTCTTCTTTTATTCTTTTAGGAAATCCCAAAGTGATGAAAATACGGGCGTTTTGGAATGTCTATGCAGACAGATTTGTGGTCTATGCAGACAAATTTGTGGTCTATGCAGACAGATTTGTGGTAAAAAAGGACAAGGTTTTTAAATTGTCTTTGTAGTTATGCTATAATAGCGGTAGAGGGCTTATCCTGTGGCGTATGAGGAGAGCCACCTCCTCAATACGCATAGGTGACAATAATTGCCACCAGTAACAGGATAAGCACCAACCGCCACATCATTACTCCTTCATTTTTGATACCCACCCCACAACCCACAAGACCTAAATGAAGTTTCACAATGTGGCATCTACCGCACCAAATTATAACAAAACAGGCTAACCTTTAACATTACTGCAACACAAAAAACCTCTTAAAATCGAAGCTACGACTTAAATAATCCTTAAAAATACTACTTTTTAACCTGTTACAATGTATCAATTATCTTTAAGCTAATATATGTTACATTGTAACTAATAAAAAAGATACAATGTAACAAGGAACTGATATGAGAAAATGGAAACTAAAAGAGGAAGATTTTGGAAAAGCAAAAAAGTATCTAAAAAGAAAAGTGCAAGAAGAATTAACATTTTTAATGCACTTAGAATACAAAGTGAAATATAAAGCTGAAAAAGAGCTCCAAAATATAGATAATGCTACAATGTTACAGGAATGGATCGAAAAGTATTTAGAAAAAGAACAGATACAAAAGCTACGAACTTTTTTAAGAGTTGAAAAAAGTAGAAGTGGCAAAGATTTGCAAACAATAACTTTAAAGGGAGATACAAGAGCAAGGCTTGCAAATTACGCAAAGCGTAACAATGTAACATTAAGCGAGGCTATTGATATGCTTTTGGATAAGGTTGAAAACCAAAATAATGTTACAATGTATCAACTATAGAAATTCCCTCAAGGTACACTTTGAGAGAATCTGTTTTGCGTTGGCGATGATTACTCTACAGTCATACTTCTCCAGATAGTAAGTTTTGTCTGTAATTGTTATTGCAAGATAGTGGATCTTGTCTTTTCTTACGACTTTTCCGTAAAAACCTCCTCCATTTTTATAGCTAAAACCATAAGTTTTATCGGAATTGAGTTGATTGGCTACAAAAGCTCCAAGCAATTCTAAAAACTCGTTTATTTCGCCTGCATAGCAAACTATTTCTTCATCCTTATCGATAATCTCTTCTGGATAGTATTTATATTCTTCATAACTCTCTAATTCTCTGTTGTTACGATTTTTTACGGTTCTATATCTTGTTTCGGTATGTATGCCAAGATTTAGAAAAAAATTATCGTGTAGCTTCATTTTCATCTTTTATCCTTTGCAGTCTCTTTTTACATCTTGATAGCATATTTTGCGTTTTATGCAGCTCTTTGCGTAGTCTTTCGATCTCTTCGTTCTGCATTGCGTAGTGTTTTTTAATAGCTTCTGTTTGTCTATTTAAAAGCTCTGTGTAAGTATTCTAATATAATTACATTTTATTCACAATTATCTACAATTATTCAAATATATTTACACTACTTAAATCTTCAAATTAATTATTTCTTGTATTTCTGCTATTTTAAAAGGAACTTACAATGAATAATCTTTCAAAATTAATAGACAATTCTGGTAAAAATTCTTTAATTATTAAATTGCAGAGAGAAAAACCGTTGATTGTATGTGGTTACTCTCCTTTAAAAATTTATCCGAAGAACAATGGAAGAGAAGATGTTTTAATTGATATTTGGTTTAAAGATGAAAGTGGTAAAAAATTTGTTGCTTATGATTTGCAGCTTGAAACTACATCAATTTTTTCATATGGAAGTATTTTATACAAAGAAAACATAAATTTTATTGCAGAAAGCGAGATATTTAATATAAAACCTTCTAATATCGAAATAAAGCCATATGAAAAACTTTCTGATGATTTAAAAGAAAAAATATCTCAAAGAATAATTTCGGATGAAGAAAGAGCCGTTAAAAGTTTTCTAACCCTAAAAACAAATGATAAAGTTTTAATATTTCCTTATTTAGTAATAGGAAGTTTTTTCTATTTTCCAACTTCTCATATAAGAAGAGCCTTCTTAGCCCAAGATATAAATATTTTACTTCAAGAGAACAAAGAAAATAAAGTTCAATTAAGTAGTTGTAAAGAAGGTGAGTTGTATTTTAGAAACTTTAACAAAAAAGTTACCAAAGAAACGGTGGAGCTTGCATATTTGTATTTTTGTTATGAAAAAAGCAGAAAGTTTTTTTACAATGCATATTCTTTTTTTATAAAGGATGTTATAAAAGAACCCAAATATGAGAATAAAAGATATATTCTATCATTTGCTAATTTTAAGTTTCCAATTTTTAAAGATTTTAAAGCTGAGCTTAGAGGTGAATATCTTGATGATAAAAACTTGTTAGTTTATCAAATAATAGATATTGATTTTGAAAGCTTATTTGGAAAAAAAGTTATTACATATCATTTTGAAAGTAGAGATCGAAATTATACGCTTCAAACCAAATTCTTTAAAAAATTAGCAGGCAAAGCAGCCACTATTTCACATAATAGCCCTACAAATCCAAAAAGTACTGATACCATCATATCTATTGGTAAAAAACAGTTTTCTTCAGTTAATCCTTTGGCTGTTTTCAAAGGCAAAGCTATTAGAAAGGGAGAAAGTATTTACTCAAAGCCTATTCATAAAATTTTTAAAGAATCAGAAGGAATAAGTTTGAGCGATATGGAAGATAAAAATTCTCCATATGGCAAAGGGACTTTAAATATAGAAAATTTTGATTTTCAAAAAGCTATTGAATTGTTAAAAAGGAAACTAAATTTAAACGAGGAAGAAAGCAATTTTTATCAAACAAATAGATATTATGCTTTTCATTTTAGATTTAGAAACAGGAATTATTTTTTACTCGAATTAAAAGAATCTAACTCTTCAACGCTTCTATTTAGTTCAAATAATAGGCTTAATGGAAATTTTCTTGTGGCGAAAGTATATTCTGTTAAAGAGGGTTCTATACAATCTTTTAATAAATTAAAAAAAGAATTAGAAGAAATAAGAATTTTCTTCCATACTAAGCAAAAGCATACTGGCAAAGGAATTGAAGATTGGGTTGATAGATTAATAAATAAATTAGATGAATATAGTTTATAAAAGTTGAAATTAAGAATAGACAATTAATCGATTCTACTTTAAGGAAGAAAATAAGATAATTTAATTTAACATTGGGCTGTAATTCTGTTAAATTAGGGGAAAAATATGAGCAAGTTGCAGGAACATATTAAAGAAATCAAAGAAACAAAATCCGGTTATGAAAGAAATATGTATCCCAGTATCAAAAGTATTTTTGAATCCTTGGGACACAAATCAAAAAATATTATCGTAGATTCTGGAAGTGAACTGGGACAGGGGATACCCGATTTAGTTATCAAGACAGAAGTAGGTACCAAAGAAAAAGGAAAACCTATTCTTGGTGATTGGGTAGTTTGCGAAGTAAAAGATGAACGAACCGCATTCAAAACCCCTGGAAGCAGAAACAAGATATTAAAAGACAAAGAAAAATATATCACCCTCGATACCAACTATTTCATTATGATCGATCCGGAAAGGATGGTCATCCGTCCTGTTACGGTAGGAAGCTCCTTGAATTACGACAGCAGTAAAGATATAGTTATAGAGTGGGAAGAGGCGCTAAAACACAATGATCAATGGTTCAAAGAGCAAACCGCTAGTATAGCCGCCGATAAATCCTCAATAAAAGTAGCTTTGGATAAGTTTAGAACCGGAGATACCTCTTCTATAGCTGTTATTTCCCTTAAACCGCAGGATACTACTAAAGCAGAACAAAAAAGGGCGGAGAAAGCCAAACAAGAATTTTTTCATGCCATCAAAAGAGCAACCATTCTTCTTCAAAGCGCCACAAAGGAGGCTCTAGAGGATGTGCAGCCAAAAATTGAAGAGATTTTAAAAGCTATCGATGATTTTGAAGAAAAATATGATGGAGTCAAAAAGCTCTCTTTGGAGCCCTTTGAGCTGCAAGGACAGGTAATAGGTTATGAAAGAGCACTTGAGCATGATGAAGATGTAGAGCGTATCAAAGAAAAGGTGATGTCAAATATCTCCATCGCCAAACTGGCACTTGTATGGCTTCCTGAGTTTAGATCAAGAATTGGAAAGAAAAAAGAGGAGGTTATACAAGAACTTTTTGCCATCGAGACGGCAAATATGATATTAGCAAGAATTCTTTTGCTTCGTTTCTTCGAGGATCACGGATTTTTTGGAGAGAAAAGATATTTGTGTAATGGCGGTATCAAAGCTTTCCAGATGATGAGAGAGTATTTTGAGCTGACTTACATGAAACTGCTCAAGGATGTTTACGAAAAAGCAAAAACGATCTACTATTCGGTATTTGAAGAAATGGAGCTTGACTGGGTTCTTGGAAGCGAAAACGAACGACTTTCTCAAGCAATAGAGCTCTCTCTTATGCACTTCTCAAAATTTGATTTTACAACGATAAGAGGCGATATTCTAACGGGTATTTACGATAGATTTTTGGAAGGCTCCCAACGAAAAAAACTAGGAGAATATTACACCAAACCAAGCGTTGCAAGATATATAATCGACAGAATAGAGATAGATAGAGATGATGTCGTATTGGATCCCGCATGCGGATCGGGCACCTTTTTACTGGAGGTATTCAATAAAACTATCGGCGAACATATAGATGCGGGAGTAGTTACGTATGAAGAAGCGGTAGAAGAGCTCTCTCATATCAGGGGAAACGATATAAATCCTTTCTCCTCGATGATAGCGCAAATACAGATTCTGTGGCATCTATTAGCTTTTAAAAAAGATATATTGAATCATGGATTTCCAAGACTCTATATCGCTGAAAAACATAACTCCTTGATACCTGCCGATATATTGAGCTCAGAATACTCCACTTATGTAAAAATCGATAAAAAAGAGTATGACGCGGTTATCGGAAATCCTCCCTTTGTCCGTCCGGAAAGAAAAGATGAAGATTTTTCAAAAGATGTGGCCAAATTCTATTCAAAAGATATAAAGATCGATAAAAATCTTTTTACTCTTTTCATATACAGAGCTTTGAAATCTTGGTGTAAAGATGGGGCGTATCTTGGATATGTCATACCTCTTTCATTTTGCGACAATAAATCAAATAGCAATCTAAGAAAGCTCTTTTTGCCTTTTAAGCAAAGATGGAAAATTGTTGAGATTGTGGATATGGAAGCGATATCGGAATATGTGTTCGATGCTTCCGTGCAGCCAATTATCTTTATAGCCAAAAACGAACCCGCATCCGAAGATGATGTAATTAGAATAAAAATAGCCGGAACGGAATCACTTCTAGAATCTGGAGATATAGACTTAAACAAAGCGCCGTATGCAGATTTTAAATATATGGATGTATGGAGCAAAGATGGTAGGATCCTTACAAAAATAAACAGCGAAAGAAAAAAAATTATAGACAAACTGTTGCAATACAAAACATTTGAGGATATTGCTTTTAGATATTGGGTGCTTACTAGAAAAAATAGAATTATTCAATATGGACTTCTTCCTGAATTTCAAGGGATGGAAGAGAATGACAAGATAGAAGAAAGAACAGGCATTGCTAGAGGAGCAGTATTTAGAGGTAAAAAACCAAAAAAAGATAACGGTTTTAATATATACAAGGGTGAAAATATAGCAGCTGGACTTATAGAGGGGGAGCCCGCTGAAAACAATATTGATATTTTAAATGTAGACGATCCTTCTTTATGGAGATATTTAGATATCCTGCCAAATTATGGTTTTGCATTTTTACAAATTTCATTAGGACTAACAGCTGCACGTTTTAAACCAAAAAAAGAAGCTTTCCTTGACACCGCAACTCTATTTTTTCCATCAAAAGAGCTACGAGATTTTCCTTTTGATCTTTTAATTTTATCTAGTGTTTATCAATTCTTTTATGGAATATATGCAAGAATGGGAGTGGTAGAGCAGTATTATAGTCATGTCTATCCATTAAATCTAAAATGGCTGCCATGGAGCGATAAGCTTTCAGTTTATTCGGATGACATTGAAGCCAAAAGGAAAGAATATTACGAAGCTTGCAAAGCCTTGCACAATCGAGAAGAAGCATTGATGGATATTTTAGAAAAAATTGGAGCAAAACCTTTTACACAACTATGCAGAGACTTAGGGGCATCCAATAACACATGGGGAGTCAAATGGAGCGAAATAGACGATGACAGAAAAATTCAGATCAATGCTCCAGAAATTAAAAACCCAAGTAAACATGGAGATGCCTATAGGATATATTTAACCGATGATGTATTTACCTTTATAGAGATAGGAAACGAGTTTGCCGCTAAAGCTTTTGGTGCAACTTTGACGATATATCACGGCAAAGTAATGAAAAAGTCTGATTTACTGAGAATTAAGGTGCCAGAAAACGATGATGCCTTGAATGAATTTGTAGAAGAAATTAAAAAATATGATCAAGGGGAATATGCTAGCATTGTAGAAAACATCATCTATCAAATAGATGAGATTGTTGGCAAGTGTTTTGGGTTGAGCGAAGATGAAATTAGATATATTCAAAAAGAGATGAAGCATGATCCATACTTAAAACATATAAAACCAAAACTCCCATTTTCCGGAAAGAAAAAGAGGGGGCTGTTTGCAAGTTTGGCATCTTCGGATAGATACAAGTAAAAGGAAGGAAGATATACGCTTATCGTGCAAACGATAACTTTTCGAGCGTAAAAGGTCTAATGAAAAATAACATAGAATTATCCACTTCTGGAATAAAGTTTAGTTATAGAAGATTTTTAGCAGATACAAGTATTGGCTTTGCAATAATATTACTTTTTTTATCTCAATATCCAAACTATATGGAACATAATTTTATGATAATGTTTTTCATATTGGCATCTACTCCAGTTGGAATATTGGTAAATATCAGTAGTTGGATACTGTTAGGTTTTTTTCAAACACGCGTTACAAAAGATGTTGTGTTATCTATTAAAAATGGCAAGTTATGGTCAATAGAAAAATACTTATTACTTGGTACGGATGAACATTTTCAAATCAAAGATACTATAGAATTTTATAAACTTAATGAAGAAAATTTTTACAAAATTGTTAAATTAATAGAACATTTTCTCTCTGTGCATTGTCCGCAAAAAATTGGATATTATCAAGATATAGTTGGAATGAGGATATTTTATAGAAATGTGAGCTTATTATTAATGATTATACCGTTTATAGTAAAATTAAATCTAATTCAAATAGGGATTATAATTTCTATGAGTTTATTTTTTCTTATTGCAAATTCTATAATAACGATCTACGGTGTTTTTTATTTATTACAAGTCTTTAAAATGCTGTTTTTAAGGGATAAACTAGATAGTAAAATAGATTATAAAGAAATAATATCGACTATCAAAGAATTTAATGGTTGTGATTAAACTGGAATAGTGTTAATGTGAAAAAGTATCTATTAAGAAAATAGCAATAAATCTCTTAAAAATCATAGAAATAAATTATAAGAAGTAGGCCTCTTTTCATATTCCATAGAAGTATATTAAAGGGGGATTTGAAAAAGATAGGTTGGGAGTTTTATTGAAAAAATTTGTATCTATAAAAGATAGAAATAAAGAAAAATTTAAATAAATTAAATTAAAATATGAAAAGAAAGGGGCATTTATATTATGAAATTAATTAAAGATCAAATTCATAATAATATAATTTATTCTAATCTTGAATCAGAGATATTTTCTAATCTATTATTTAATAGGCTACATCATATTCTTCAAAATTCAATGGCTTATATGGTCTATCCTACAAATAAAACTTCTCGTTTTGCGCATAGTATTGGTGTAATGCATATTGCTTCTCAAATTTTTTATTATGGAATTAAAAATAGTGATGAGAAAGTTTTTGCAGAGTATATTCAAAATAAAATAAATTTTATTGAAAGTAATATTAAAGAGATCAAAGAATATATTAGACTTGAGCTTTCCATTGATGGGGATAGATGTATTCAGTATCTTTTTGATAATGAAAAATTACAATATGATAAATTACGTCCTTTAATAGTACACTTATTAAGTAATTCTTTTGTAAAAAATTTTATGTTTTATTCTGATATTTTTAAAGATGATGCATACTATGTTTCATATTTTTTACTTTTAATATCATTACGACTTTATGGGTTATTACATGATTTTGGGCATATGCCATTTAGCCATCTAACTGAATTTTCTTTAGAAAGTTTGGCAGATAAAATTTCAGATAAACGTATTGAAATTAAAGATGAATCTTTTTTTGATTTTTTTTACCGATTATCTGAAACTGAAGATAAGTTACACGAGACGATTGGAAAAAAATTAAGTTTAATGTTAATGAAGTATATTGAACAACAATTTGCTGAAAAATATGCAATGACCAAAGAAGAGAAAGCGGGATATGCATTAATATTTTTTTTGCTAAGAAAGATATTACTAGAATTTTATAAACACAAAGATAGCTCTCTATATTCTCTCGTCGAAATAATATCAGGTGATTGTGATGCAGATAGAGTTGATTATACGTTGAGAGACGGATATGCAACATCTCTTATTAAAGATGGAGCTGATGTTGATAGAATAATTAAAACATTTTGTTTAGATAAAAGGGAATCAACAGATTTTTCTGATAATTTTAAATTTTTTCCTTCTATCCAAGCTCTTTATGATATAGATGATTTCTTCCTTGATAGAACCCATATTTATAAAGTAGTTATAAATCATCATAAAGTCAGAAGATATGATCATCTTTTATTGAATACAATACGGATTTTATTAGAAGAAGAATTAAAAGATTATAATAAATCTGATACGCTTGAAATTAAAACATTAACGGATATGATTTCAACAATTAATGAAATATTAGTATTTGATATTAATAATGATATAAATTCATTAAAAAAAATCGAGAGAATCTTTTTTAAAACTAGTCAGATGACTGACTATTGGTTATTATCTTATATCAAAGAGAAATTAATTAATTCTTATATATCAGAGACAGAGATGCCCGAAGAATTGTTTTTGTTATTAAATGAAATATTTACTGGATCAAAGAAAATAAAATCTTTATGGAAAAAAGAGTATGATGCACAAAATTTTTTAAAAGAACTGGGTGCAGAACTAGTAAAATTAGATGCAGGGCTATTTAGTGATACAACAATTAGTAAATCTTTTATAGAATTAAAAGAAGATTACAAAAAAAATCCAAATTATGGTGTAATAAAATTTATCCGTCAATCTTTAGAAATAAAACCTCAAATATTATACAAAATAGAAGAAAAGTTTAGAGAGAACCATTTATTTATATATCTTGCACAAACTAAATTAGCATCTCCTCCGACTAAAAATTACTTTTCTTTGATAAATCTTAGAAATAAGAGAGAAAAGATCAATTATTATGAGCTCTCCTTGAAAGCAAGGATATTAATACGTGAGAAATATGAATTTATTCCATTTTATGTTTTTTATTCAATAGATGTTTCTGTTTCACCTAAGGAGATAGAAAAAATGCTCAAAGATTTTTTCATCGAACAAATTTCAATAGAATTATAAAAGGGAGGTTTACATGTGTAAAAAATATAGAAGATCCGAACAAATAGTTAATAGACTTATTTTAGAAAAAAATGAATTTACTTATGATAGTGTCATTGAAGAAATCCGTAAAGAAAATGGTGTGATGAGAATAGCACCGGGTGTAACAATAAGGGATTATTTGGATTTCTTAGAAAGTAATAACTTCCTTCGTTATATACCTAGAGAAAGAAAATATATTCGTATTTAGAGTCAATTTTAAATTAAGAAGACAAGAATGAACTCGTTTGCTATTTGGTTGGAAAATCAAGACACGTCTATAGACGAATGTCATTTAAATATTTGGTACGACAAAGAAAATAAATATAAAAACTATATAGAATTTGGTTTTAAGTATGATGCCACATTGATAAACAATATTAAATTATATGTACCTTTTAGAGTTGAACAGAGTATGGTTGAAGATATTGTTGAAACTAGACTTAGAAATGATGAAAAACTTCTTGGAGCATTATTTAATACGACTATTGAGTCTTTAAATAATAATTTAGTTAAAATGAACCATTATTTACATCCAGAATTTTATTTGTCGGGTGTCCAATTTTCAATTGATGATGTTGAAAATGGTGGAAGTTTGATAGATCTTTTCCCTGAAGATATAGAGGGACACTCAAAGAGTTATATACGATTTAGAATATATAGAATTGACAAATTAGTAAAGCTTATAGATGAAAATCTTAGTTATTTTGAAGGGATATTTAGAAAGAGTGGTATTTTTGAGCTCAATATTAATAATATAAGGAAAATGCCAGAACAAATTGCTTTGGAAATGGGGGAACACTCCCACTCATTTAAACGAATTCATGTATTTTTAATGTTTAATAATTCTGTAGATATA
The DNA here is from genome assembly GCF_014466985.1 of Nitrosophilus labii. Lineage (NCBI taxonomy): Bacteria > Pseudomonadati > Campylobacterota > Epsilonproteobacteria > Nautiliales > Nitratiruptoraceae > Nitrosophilus > Nitrosophilus labii. The sequence goes on along the minus strand of NZ_AP022827.1, from coordinate 24,875 downwards.
TATTTTGAAAATTTTGGTTTAAAAGACGCTAGGATTCTTGAAAATCATATTTGGGACGATTATATTAAGTTTGATAATGTGAATAATTATTATGCGTTGGATAAAAAAACAGATATAGAAAAAGTTATCGCATATCATTGGTTCAAAGGAAATAAGGTTGGGAAGGTTGAGAAGAATATTAGTGATTTTAATCTTTTTGTAAAAATAAAATATATAAATTTTAATTTAAGAGCTCTAATCATAACTTGTATAGTTATAATATTATTAGGTGCTCTAGGAAGCATTTTGGCTGATTGGATAAATTTAGAGAGGTTTATTATTGGTGTGATTATTGGCATAACGATATGGTTAGATAAAATAAATCAAAGGATATGATATGGAATCTGTATTAATAAAGAGACAAGGGGTAAAACCAAAATATAATTTATTAACAGATTATTCATATAGACAGTTTTCGGGAAATTGTTACTATATAAAAGGTATTGAAATATATAATTTAATTAAAGAAGCTAAACTGTACTATCCTAAATTTGATTTATGGTATTTTGGAAAAGTGCTTCCAGGTTTATCTTTTCAGAATAGGAAATTTTTAATAGAAAAGAGAGATACAGATATTGCTGGAATTGCTATTATTAAACATTCCTTAAATGAGAAAAAATTATGTACTCTCCGCGTAATTGATAATTATCAAAATAGAGGTATTGGAATAAAACTTTTTGAAAGAGCTTTTGAAGAGTTAGAAACTGATAAACCTTTTTTAACTGTATCAGAAGAAAAATATGAACAGTTTAAAAGAATCTTTGATTATTATGGATTTAAAATGACATCTAAGAAAAAGGGGCTATATCGTAAAGATAAATATGAATATTTTTTCAATGAGTTTTCAAAATAGGATTTATTATGAAATATATTGAAATTAAAAAATTTGCAGAAATAAATTTAAATGATCCATTTTTTGATAGCTTAAAGAGGGATTATTCAGATTTCCCCAAATGGTTTAAACGAAAAGGAAAGGAAGGTGCAAAAGCTTTTATTTTAAATCGAGATGATGGGAGTCTCCAGGCATTTTTGTACCTAAAAGAAGAAGATACCGTTAATGATGTTTACCCACCACTTCCTAATGGTAAAAAGATAAAAATAGGGACTTTTAAAGTAGATCCACATGGTACAAGACTAGGTGAGAGGTTCCTTAAAATAGCAATTGACTATGCTTATGAGAATAATGCAAGATGTTTGTATGTTACAACATACAAGGAGAAACATCCACAACTTGTTAAACTTTTTGAAGAATTTGGTTTAAAATATTATGGCTCTAAAGGACAAGAAAGTGTATTTGTAAAAGAGATGTTTAAACTCGAAGGTAATTTAACAGAACGTTATCCGTTAGTTGAAATAAAAGATGAAACGAAAATATATGTATTAGGCATTTATCCAGAATATCATACAAGGTTATTTCCTGATTCAAAATTAAAAACGGAAAATTCTGATGAAATTATTCGAGATATTTCCCATACGAATGGTATTTTTAAAAATTATATAGCGAAAATTCACGGATTACAGAAGTTAAAGCCAGGAGATGTATTAGTTATTTATAGGACAAAAGATAAAGGAAGACAAAGTGCACGATATAGTTCCGTCCTGACTTCTTTATGTGTAGTCTTAGAGAAAAAACATCAAGATGAGTTTCGAGATTTTTCAGATTTTTACATATACTGCAAACCATATTCTGTTTTTACTAGAAATGAATTAATGTATCAATACAAAACTGGTGATAAAAAAGTAGTCAGAATGACGTATAATGTGGCATTCAAAAAACGTTTAATTAAAGAATATATAGAAAAGAATTTTGGTATTCCTAATTATTGGGGATTTTTTGAAATACCAAAAGAATTTTTGAAACAGATAATAATAGATGCTAATGTTGACGAGAGGTTAATCATAGGGCTCTAAATGGGCAAAGTAGTCTTTGTTGGCGGTATACATGGGGTAGGAAAAACAACTTTTTGTAATAAATTGACCGAAATATATAATGGAAGTTTGAAACATTTGAGTGCAAGTGAAATTATAAAAAAATACAAAAATTATGCTTTTAAAGAATTTGAGCATAAAAAAGTTAAAGATATAGATATAAATCAAAAATTGCTAATTGAAGGGTTAAAAAAAGAGAGAGAAAAAGACAATATATTACTTGATGGTCATTTTGTATTATTAGATGAAAAAGGAAATATCAAACGAATAGGTATAGAAACATATATGGCATTGCAAGTGAATGGTATAATACTATTACTAGATAAGCCAAAAGAAATAATAAAACGACTTAATATTCGGGCACCTAATCATTCTTTTACTATTAATTTATTAGAAACCATGCAAGATGAGGAATTAAGTTGGGCGAAAGAAGTAGCCAAGATTTTAAAGTTGCCCTTTAAAGAAATTAATTTCAATCAGTGTAATACATATGAAGATTGTTTAAAAGAGAGTATAAATTTTATATCCGCATACATAAATGATTGAGGAGGTCTGAAATTTTCCAAGTATTGATACGGATCAAAATAATTATGTAACTTCTTGATGTTTTTTAATTTAATTGAATATGCTTTTTCTCTGTTGCTAAAATAAGAAAAGAATTCTTCCTCAGTTATTCCTGCATATTCCCGACATATTTCCCATATTTTTTGAGGGGTTCCTTCAATTACTCTTTCAAATTCACAAATAGCTACAATTTTTTTAATAGGCGATGATGCATAAATAAATATATTTCTAATATTTTTTTCTTTGAAAATTACTTTCCTAAATTCATATAGTTTTTCTTTGTTTAAGATTTTTTCAACATATTTTGGTTTGATAGAGATGATTATATCCACTGCATTTTGATTTTTACAAACTAGATAATCATTAGTTAATGACATACTAGGTAAACATTTCTTTACCATCTTATCATACTCCTTAGCATTTAATATAAATTTTACAAAAAATATACTAATATTTATCTTAAAGTATAAAAAATATACTATTAAGGTATAAAATGAAAAAGTCTTGTCTATCTATAAAAGAATTTAAAAGATTTTTGAAAGAATTGGGATTTACTCAAAAACAGTTCGCAAATTTTTTAGGATTATCTGAGCAAACATTGAAAAAATGGGTTAAAGATCAAGAGATACCATATTATGCGGAAATAATTATAAAACAAAAGATGGAACTAGATAAATTTAGGAAGGAACATTCTTGTATAGATGAATTGCTAGAAGATCGAATAAAAAATATACTTTCTAATATTCAAAAGAATTAAAAATATTTTGATTTAATTTACATTAGAGTAGCGAGTTCTGGTCTTTTTCTTCTTTCTATCTTGATTCCTAACACTCTTGATAAACTTGAATAAGAAAGCTCTATTCCATTTTTTTTCATCCAAGAACAAGCATTTTTAACTTCTTCAATAGTTACGAAATGGGCTTGTTTTTTATATTGCCAAATCGTTTTCTCATACCAAAAAGGTATATAATTTAAATCTCGTTTGAGAATAGCATATGAGATTTTATTTGAATTGATAAATCGTTGTAAATTTATAGGAGAAGAGAGAATTGAAATAGAAGCTGTAAAGACTGCAAATGCTTCTTTGAGAGAAATGATTTCTTCTAAAAACTTTCCTCCGAGTTCCCTTGTATTCTTGAGTTTAACATTGTGTAGCTTAATCTCTTTTTCCAAAATATCCAAATTTCTATAGCCTGAAAGATATATGAGTTTTGCCATATGTTTTAGAATACGGAAATAGAAAGGCGAATAATACCATTTGCTGTTATATACAAAATATCCCCTATACAGTATTTCGGTCGCTTTTGAAAGATAATATATGCCTTTTGAATTGTGATGGATTTTTTCCGTTTCGGCTTCTTTATAGATAAATCCGCAATTCCAGCAATTAAATGATTTTGTATCCAATTTTCTTTTTACCAAAAATATCGGTTCCCCGCATTGAGGACATTCGTTTATGAGAAAGTTTTTATGTTTTAGACAAACCATATAGAAGCTTAATCTCCACTCTTTTCTGAAATATTCCTGTTCTTGCAGACATTGCGGACAATATCTTAGTCCTTTTATACGTGGATAGCTTCCTCTTACTTTTACCGGTGTTATAAGGTGGTTTCTGGTTTTAGAATCTATTATTTCGTTTAGAAAACCGCTGTAGCTTTGCAATGAGGTATTAAAAACATCTTTTTCATCCAGTAACATTCGCTTTGCAAAATTGTTGGCTATCTCTTGATTGACAAAAATATCCGTATCTCTATTTAGGAATTTATTTTTATATTCAGGGAAATAGTAATTGATAAAAGTTGGTGTTTGTAAGAAATTCATTGTAGCGTTTCTTGCTATCCAGGAGGTAAATAGTTCATCGGGATATGGTTTGACTCTGTTTTTGATTACGGTTTTTGCCAATTTTTCTTTAAATTTTTTATCCCTGTAGACTATTTTAAAAAGATATCCTTTTTCGGGATGAAACTTAGATTTCGTCGGCATAGATAACGCCTTCTCTGTCATATGCGGGGACATACTCTATTTCTTTGAGCATTTTTTTGTCTATCTTTTCTTTTCCGCTCTCAATTGCTTCAATAGCCAAAAGTTCGCATATAGTGACAATATCTCCGATTAGTCCGTCGCTGAGTTCCAGGATCTCTTTGGCGAGTCTCTCGTTTTCGTAAATGAGAGAAGGTTTTTTTAAAGGAAGTGTCATCTCGATTGCATAAAGCAGAGACAGATAGTCTTCATCGTATTCCCACTTTTTGATTTTCGTCGGAACGAATCTGCTTTTTAGCTGATGATCGGAGCTTACGAGGCTTACCCCTTTGGGAGTTCCTACTAAAACTATAGGGATTTTCAGAATATTGGAGAGGTTTTTTATTCCGTTCATAAATTCCATCTGTTTGGTTATGCTTCCGATTAGTGCACCCTGAATTTCGTCTATAATGATCATTCGAACCTGATTGACTTCGCAGTAATGCTTTATTTTGTTCTCTCTTTCGCTTATCGGTTCGTCTTTTCGGTAAGGAACCACGAAAAACTGGAACATTTTATTGTAAAGATCGTGCAGATCGGCTCTGTTTGGTGCCTGAATCAGCATCACGTGTTCGAAAAAGAGCATTTCGTCGTCGTTTTTATATACGTTCATCTCGTAAAATTTCTTTACCATTGCCGTTTTTCCGTTGTTTGAATCTCCAACGAGGAGAATGGATCTTATCCTGTCTTTTTTCGGTTCGTTCATCAGATCTGTAAGTTTTTTAAACAGTTTGAGCGCTTTGGGGTGTCTGATGAATTTTGGTTTTTTGATAAATTCGATCCTCTCTTTTTTACCGCATTTCAATACCTTTCTCGTCTTTTCCGGAAGCTCGCCGAGATATTCTTTTTGAGTCATGCTATATCCTTTAGTCTTCGAAATCTATATCGAATTTTTTTATTTTCGGTTTGGCTGTGCCCGAAACCGGTTTTCTCGTATTTTGTTGCTCCTTATTTGACAAAGGAGACCGTATCTTTCTGTTCTCTTTTTTTCTTCTGGCCTGCTTTGTTTTTTTCGAGGCTTCCTCTTCTCTTTTTCGTAATCTTAGTATGGCATCGTATACCATTTCGTTATGTATCTCTCTTTGTCTGTATCTCTTGGTTTCTTTCGCAACGGTATCCAGTTCCCATTTCGTAGGAGGGGGATAGAGCTTTTTAACGCCGGGTATTTCTATATACTCCCGTAAATCGGGATGATAGAAATAAATTTGATTTAAATCTTTCGGATCGTATCGGAATATATATTTGTCGTTGCTTTTCGGTCTAATAAACACCGACAGAGCTTCATCATAATATCTAAGTTTGAAAAGGGAAACTCCCTGTTTCGTTATTTTTCTTTCCTCGAAAGGAAGAAGAGAAATTCTTGCGAATTTTTTCTCTTCGGCGCTGTCGAGAATTCTTATCGGTACGGGAAGGCCGTTTTCTCCTCTTAATCCTTCGGAGAACTTATCTTCGGGAGTCATGCCGTCTAATCCGTTGTGGGGAGTTTTGTGATATATATTTACTATCCATTCAGCGATGTAACTTTCGAGCTCTTTCAGAGTGAAGACCGCTTTTTTCTCCGATTTATAGTCTCCCCTTTCGTGAGGATTGGAAAACGTGGTTCCGCTTAGCGAATGGACATGCATATTTACGGTTTTGATGACTCTTTCCACATGTCCCCCGAAAAAAGGCATGCCTTTCGGACGAAATTCAAGATTGATACCGAATATTTCACAAAAAGTTTTCAGTCCTCTACTTCTAAACTCTTTTGCGTTGTCAACGTGAATGGTATCGGGAATCCCGAATATATTCCATTTTCCTTTTATACCTGTTTTTTGCAGATACTCTTCTTTCGGAAGAAGACCCATATAAAGAGTCTGTCCTACTGAATAGAGGCTTGGTGCGTCTAACGTAAGATGAAAGCCGTAGATCATTCTGCTGTAAACGTCCAGAGCCAGAGTCAAATACGGCCTCCCGATAGGTTTTCTGTATGTTTCGTCTACTATCTGCAAATCCAGAGGGGTGTGGTCTATCTGTATGACTTCGAGGGGACGGGATACCTCGAAAGAGTTGGCTGAGGGTTTTAGATTGTTGAGATACCTGTTTCTACCCTCTCTACTCTTGTATGCTGTTCTTTCGTCTATCTGTTTTATGATTCGGTTGACGGTATTATAAGAAACGGGTTCCAGTCCTTTTTTGTAAAAGATGGCGTTGATTTCTCTTACGATTTGAGCAACGGTTATTTTTTGCCGGGAAAGATATCTGTTTAGAATTATCTCGTCGATTATTTTTTTCTGTTCTTTTCCGATTCTCGTTTTTCCTTTTCCGCCTCTTTTTTCGTATTTTGGCATAAGAGCGAGAATGCTGTTTCCGCTTTCGATATAGGCGTTGATCCAGTTATAGAGTGTCTGTGCGCAATATCCGTATTCTTTTGCTCTTTCTCTGACCGCCTTTTTGCTTCTGGCTTGTAGCAGAGGTTTTATGATTTCAAGTCTTTTTAAAGCCGTTTGATAAAACTTGTCATTCAAACTTTCTACGGGAGGCGGATAACTTTGTTCTTTTCCTTGGTGTTCTTCGTCAAGTTCCGTGATATTTAATATTTTGAAGTTTCCTTTCGTATCTTTGCATACAATTTTGTCCAGATTCTCGAAACCTTCGATAATATACGGTTTTCCTTGATAGAACACCGTTTCGCCGGCCGTCAGTTTACGCATTGCCTATCCTTATTCTGGATTCGGGAGAGAGTTTTTTATACAGATTTGTTTGCATCCTGCCTTGAGCTATGAGGGCGTAAATATCCGAGGCGTCAAAACCGTATTCCAACAGTTTCGCTATATTGGTTTCTCCGATCCTGTCTACGTATGACAAAATTTTTTCATCGGGTTTCAGTGTTATATAGCGATATATAAAAGAGAGGTTTGAAAAATAGGGTTCTTTAACGTCTTTTTCCGTAAATAGTCTAAACTTCCACCCGATGTTATTACAATATTTTTCAAGAACATCAAATTTTTTTGAGAGCTTTTTATCCGGATTTTCGGTTTCTTGAGAGTATTTAACCTCAATCAAAATGTATTTACCGTCTTTCGTTTTGGCAAGGACATCGGGTATATAGTTTTTGATTTTTAACGGTTGTTCCTCATAGGAGGCTATCTCTTCCTCAAATTCAAGCATCAGAAAGCATTTTTTCTCCAAAAGAGATTCATAAGCTATTGATCGTCCGTTTTTATAACTGTAGAAATATCCTGATTTTGAACGGGTTTGTATAGGAATTTTTCTAACCGGCATTCATGTTCCCTTAATTATGTTAGTCCAACTAATTATAGCAATTTTATATTTAGTCCAATTAATTTAGTAAAAAAGTCCAAATAATTTTGGAAAATTTATTTTGATAAAATACCGTAATTACTTATTTATAGGATTTCAATGGTCAAATTATATTTGGAAACTTACATCCCATTTTGAGATAGCTGGTAAAAATCTCTTTTTTGCTGGGATTTCAATATATTCCTTTAAATCTGGATGGAAGAAATAAATTTTTCTTAAATCATAAGGATCGTATCGAAATATATATTTCTCTTTACTCTTTGGTGGAGTTATAAAAGGGATAAGAGACTCATCGTAATATTTAACTCCAAAAAGTTCAACTCCCGCTTTTTGAATGGTTCTTTCTTCAAACGGTAAAAGAGATATTTTTGCAAATCTTTTTTCCTCTTCGCTTTGAAGCATTCTTAAAGCAACTGGTGGATTTTCTGAATCACCATAAAGACCTTCTTGAAACTTTTCTTCTGGCGTTAAACCATTAAGTCCTTTATGCGGTTTTTTATGATAATAATTTACTATCCATTCGGTGAGATACTTTTCAAGCTCTTTTAGAGTAAATATTGCATTTTTTTCAGAATCATAATCTCCTCTTTCTTGAGGATTTGAAAAAGTGGTACCTTTCAATTTATGAATTTGTATATTAAAAGTTTTAATAGCTCTTTCTATATGTCCTCCGCTTTTAGGACGTCCTTTTGGTCTGAATTCAAGATTTATGCCCATAACTGAACAAAAAGTTTCCAATCCTTTGCTTCTAAACTCTTTAGCGTTATCTACATGAATAGTATTTGGAATTCCATAAATTTTCCATTCTCCTTCGATTCCCAACTCTTTTAAATAGTTTTCTTTTGAAATTAGTCCCATATAAATGGTTTTTCCAACCGAATACAACCCTGGAGCTTCAAGTGTAAGGCAAAAACCGTAAATCATTCTGCTATAAACATCTATTGCTAGTGTAAGAGTTGGACGTCCTATCGGTTTTCTATAGGTTTCATCTACTATTTGAATATCTAAAGGTGTGTGGTCTGTTTGGACAATCTCTAGAGGATATTTTGCTTCAAAGGTATTAGGTGATTCTTCAATTAAATTTGCAAATTTTTTGTTGCCTTCTCTCTTTTTGAATGCGTATCTTTCGTCGATTTGAGACACCATTCTCCATACGGTTGCATAACTGATTTTTTTCAATCCTTGTTCATACAGTTTTGCGTTAATAAGTTCATGAACGTGAGCTATGGATGGTTTTTGAACACTTAGATAGTTGCTATCTATAATTTCCCAAGCTATCCGTTCTTGTTCTTTACTAATTCTAAACTTTCCTCTTCCTCCTCTTTGGGAATAATTCGGAACCAGAGCTAATAGATTGTTTCCACTGTTTTTATAAAGTTTTATCCAATCGTAAATAGTTTTTATGCTTTTGCCTGATTTTTTTGCTATTTCCTCAACATCCTTTTTAGTTCTTGATTCCAATAAAGGTTTTATGATTTCAAGTCTCTCTTTAGCAATTTTGAGATATTTTTCTTCAATACTTTCTATAGGTTTTAATGACAAAGATTTTGGATTGTCATTTAATTCGCTTATTTTAATGGTTTTGAATAAATTTGTTTTAATTTCTTTTATCACAATAGTGTCAATATCAAGGATCTGATGAATAACATACTTTTTATCTTTATAAGATATAGTTTTACCTATTTTAAGTTCTATCATAGTTAATCCTTACTATCGAATCAGTTGAGAGTTTTTTAAAGAGATTGATATCTAAGATTTCGTCAAATATCATCTTGTAGATGAAAGCCATATTGAAACCTTCCTTTGCCAATTTGTTTAAAGATACTCCATTATATTTTTGAATATAACTAATTATTTTTTTCTTTTCATCTTCAGATAATGTTATACCCGCATAATTATAGATAAAAGATATATTGGAAAAATAAGGTTCTTCAATATCTTTCTCAGTAAAAAATTTAAATTCTAAATTGTTTTTATCGCAATATTCTTGAAGAGTATTGATTTTTCTTTCAAGTCTTTCGTCCATTTTTTCTACTTCATCGTAATATTTAACTTCTATAAGCAAATTTTTGTTGTTATTTCTTTTGGCTAATACATCGGGAACATATCTTCCAATATTTAAAGGCTGTTCTATATATGATTGAATACTTTTATCAAACTCTAAAAATAAAAAACATTTTTTCTCTAATTGAGATTCAAATTTTACAACTCTTTTGTTTTTGTAGCTGAAAAAATTACCTGCAACTGATCTAGTTTGAATAGGTATCTCTCTAATTCTCATTAACTAACCTTACATAAGAAATTATAGATAAATTAGAATAAATATAATTTAGTATATCTAATTTAGAATAACAGTGCAAATATATTTGAATAATTTCTTTTTTTATTTATGGTAAAATTTCCAAATTAAGCGATTTCAAGGAAAAATTTGGTGAAATTATATTTGAATAATTACATTTGTAGTAATGCATCAAGTGGCGGTTCATTTTGGTTTGATTCCCAAGCGCTTATTGTACGTTGCTTAACACCAATCCTCTCCCCAAGCTCAGCCTGAGAAATTTTAAGACTTTTTCTTAACTCTCTTATTTTGCTTCCAACGTTGATACTTAATCGCAAAGTATTCTCCTTCTTGAATTATATTTATATATTCTACTCATAACTTTCAAAAATTCTCCAATGATTCAATAATATCCCTCTCTTCTGCTCTTGCATAGATCAGTGTTGTATTAATATTGGAGTGCCTTAGAATTTTTTGAATCCTGATAGGATCAACTCCTCTCTTTGTTAAACGCATGGCCAATGTATGACGCAAAAGATGCAATCCTTGCTTAAATATATTGGCTTGCCGATAGATCCTATTTACAATTTTAAAAGCATTCTGCCTATTAAGCAGTTTCCCTCTCCTGGTTATCATTATTGGTTCGTTTTTTTTAAGTTCAGCAATTTTTTTAAAATATTCAAGCTCATCTTCAATAAGGTTTTTCCCAATATATGCAAACTGCTCTTTACCCCCTTTTGCTTCAAGCCTAATCCGATAGGTTTTATCATCAATATCTTCAAAATCTCCTATTTTCATTTTCAAAGCCTCACTGATCCTCAAACCGGCATAAAGCATCAATTTTATAAGTAACGCATTCCTATATATATTATAATTATCCTTTTTGGCCTTTTCTCTCTCCAATGTACTCAGCAACCGTCCAACCTCTTCTTCGGTGAGGTATTCCATTTTCTCTTCTTTTTTGGAGCTGTCTGCAATACGAATATTTTTTAAATATCTTTCAAATGTATAAAGATCATCATTGTTATCGCTTATAAAGATAAAGAAACCTCTAATTGCCTTTAAATAAGTTTGTTTTGTTGATTTAGATAGTCCTTTGCCACTTAATGACTTTTTACCGCTTATTTTTGCTATATCATCAATATATGCAAGATAACCTGTTATATAAGCACCTTTTACATCCTTAATCGTCATTTCATCTTGAAAGCCCCTGCTATACTCTATAAATTGTTCTATTGCCCTATTATATAACTGTATTGTATTATTAGAATATGATAGCCCCTTAATGTGAGCCATATATGCCTTAAACCATCTTTCTAAATCCCTGATAAAGTCACCAGAATCAAGTTTCATACCAAAATCCTTTCAAATTTGCTAATTTATACTTCATACCGTATGGTATGTAATATAAAAATATGGATATAAATCGTTAAATTCATTTAAAAAGCTCTTCTATTTTGCAATAAGTTATGTAATACTTTTAATAATTATACTATCTTTAGTGAAGTAAATCAATATTTGTCTTGATTTATTGCTTTTAATTTAATATAATAATGATATAAACATATAAGGAGCTATAATGAAAAAACAAATTGCTTTATATATAACAATGCTTTCAACAACTCTATATGCTGATATATATGATATAACAATAGAAGCAAACGATAAAATGACATGGAATGAGGCTAAGCGCTTTTGTGCCAATAAAGGCATGATATTGCCAAGTAAAGATATAATAAAGGGTTTAAACGATAAAGAGCTGGTAGTATTTGATAGTGGACGATACTGGATTGATTATATAGCAGATTGGGGTGAAGAGAGAGGAGCTTACGGTAGAAACTATGCTATACCTTTTATAACATTACCTAAAGACAATAAACTTAAAGCAATATGTTTTCCAAAAAATTATGAAAAATAAGATAGGAGAGTCAAGGTGTTGTCATTTGAAATTGGGAAAAAAAGAATTAGTGGAATTTGGAAATATTTATATGATAATAAAGATATAGATAATAAAAAAGTCATTTTAGAGTTCGATGCAAGAAGATTTGAAGAACTTGCTTGGAATTTATCTCAAGACAATTGCTATGGTTTGCTTAAATATTTTGAAGATGCAAAGATAAAAATAAAGAATAAAAAGGATTAATATGGATAACATACTTACTGCAATCAAAACAGTCGGTGAGGTAAAAAAGGAACTTGAAAACCTCGTTGAATACGGAGCTGACAATATGCCGTATTGGTTTAGCAAAGGTCCTTTTGCAACAGACAAAGAAGCTGTTGAATATGCAATTTTGCATGATAAAACCTATAAAAAAATTAAACATTTACCGGACGATGCTTTAGTAATTGAATGTTATTCTGAACATTTCAAAAAAGTTGAATATTCTCCTTATAATAAGGAAAATAACATTATTCAGGCAACTTCCGGTTTTGGTAAAAGTTTTTCGATACATTTAGTATCAAAAAACAAAGGGGATAAAAATGGATGAAATTAAAAAACAAGACACTTCACGAGAACAACAAATAAGCGAAATAGTAAGTGAGCTTGCAGACAACAACGGAAAAAAAGCAGATCTTATCAATAAAAGAATAGATTTTGATAAAAGAACATATAAACGCCTTGAAACAATGATACCGATATATAAAGATGAAATAGGGGAAAATGTATCCCTGGGTGAGGTTATGAGCCATGTCATAAAAAAGGCTATTGACAAATTATTTGAAGAAGATTTCAAGAAAAAAATCCTTGAGGATCTTTAAAAAGAGAGCAAATGAAAAGGGTATCCCTAATAAGGCAAACTAAAAAGGGAAATATCCGTTATTACAGGATAGAACTCTTTTTGACCTTATTTGGGGATTATATACTTGAAAGGGAATACGGAAATATTCGCTATAAAGGACCAACTGGGATCAGAAAAAACTATTTTGCTCGATTTGATGAAGCAATAGCTCAATATGACAAAATAATCAAACAAAAAATTAGAAAAGGCTATAAATATCAATATGCTTAATGAAGGAAAAAGATGGAAAATAAGGTTTTTAATGTAGATAGTGAAAGGTTTTCCAAAGAATATGAATTTTTAGATGGCTATGACGATTATGTTGTTAATAAAAAAACAAAAATTGTATACAAATCAAATTTTGTAAATGGCATTGTGCAGCTGGTAGAGGTAAGCAATTTAGAAGCATTAGGAAAGATAGAAGAAGGATTTAAAGAGTTCCGGGAAAAACTGGCCAAAGAAATGGGGTTTAAGATCCCAAAAAGTTAAAATGCCTTTCTAAAACTCTCCGTAAAGAGCTTTAAAAAGGCCAAGGAGGGGCATCCCCTCTTAACCTTTACCTCCATTACAAAACGAACTGCATTTGCATATAATTAAAATCGATGTGAAGTTGATTCGGATGTTCCTCAACCCTCACATCTTTATACTCTGATTTTGAAGATCCAATCCATATCCATATTGGATTGTTTAAAAGTCTTAATTGTTTAACCCACATACTAAACTCCTATATGGCATCTTCTACAAATTTATCTAAAACAACCTCTTTGATAATAACCTTGTCATATTTCATATAAAGATTATTATCCCTGGCTGCTCTCTCAGCCGTAGCCTTATCTGTGAAGATACCATACAATAATGCCCCATCTTTTGACTCGTATATATCAGTCAAAAAGAGGCAAAAAACTTTTGAAGGCTTTTTGTTAAGCCCGACTACAACACTATTACCAATCATTATAGTTTTATCTTGATTTTTCTTAGTATGTACCAACATCTCCATTACCTCCATTTACTTCATTTCATCTATTACACAAGAATAAACATCCCAAATTGAATGTTCTTCAACAAACCTCTTGAATGCCTCTTGTCTACTTCTTGCGTAGACAACATCAATTATAATACCTCTTGCAACTTCTACCACCACATTATATGCCTTCATATGCTCCTCCTTTAATTTGATGTGTGGTGATCTCAATATTCCGTAGAATACTCAGACAACCACACATCAGAAGGAGCATAGAAGGCTGTTACCGACCTAAAGCCTTTTGGCCTTGGCGTATTCGCCGGTAACAAATAAAGCTGCCCCCGTCCAAGAGGGGCAATAATATTAACTACATTTCAAATAACTCATACCATCTGACTAAAAATTGCTGCTGCGCTTCTGCCATCGACAAAGGCTTTCCTATTACCTTTAAGGGTAAAGGATCAGCAATTTGAGTCCAATCAAAGTTAACGGTATTCATAAAGCGTAAAGCTTCAGTAACCATTAATCTTTTATCGTAGAGTTTAATAGCCTTTGGCATTGGCTTTGGCAATCCATAGATATCTGCCAATTGCTCCAATGCCCTTTCTTCAGCTCTACGATACGATTCCATTGCCGGTGAATGTTTTATAGGGGAAGGTATATCCATCCCCGTCAAACCTTCAAAGATTTCGTGCCCAAGTGCCCATTTTTTAAGTTCTATATCATCAAAAAGAGATTCCATAACCAAACAATGCTGTGCTACGGAATAAAACTCACTTGTCTGACTCCAGAACCGGCAAACCCGGCTAAGAGTCTGGGCAATAATTCTCGGATCAAAATCTTCCGGCTGAAGATTAAATGGATCGATCAATCTGCCACTTGCATTCATTACCTTCATTTTATCCTCCATTCACTTCATTTTTACCCATTCGAACTTGAGACAATCCGCTGCTAAAACACCATAAGGTCTCGCATCATGAAACTTATAAAACAATGGTTCATTATCGTTCAAGCTCCAATGTCCATAACCACGCTCTTCAACAGTTTTTTCAAGGAAATCAAGCAGCTGCTTTTCTTCTTCATCCTCAAGTCCGGTATAATCATCATTGATTAATGCACTTGCCCAATTTGCAGGCAAAGTATATTCTATTATCTCCATTTTTACCTCCATTGTTAATTTTCTTCATCTTCTTCATCATAAAAGTAACCTTGCCATGGGCAATCTTCAGAAGCAGCAAGTGCCCAGTATGGCTCACCGTCATACTCAGATAAAGCAACAATTTTTATAGGCTTATAATCTTCCGGTTTTTCATCTGAGAAAAACAGATCTATTCCTTTACCCCTTATTGCGTCCTGATCTGAGTTTTTCAGTTCTTCCAACGATTTGATCTCCGGAACAAGCCCATTGGCATACGCAAGCCATGCATAAGCGTCTATACCACCAAATTCGCCATATCCATCATAATTATGCTCTTCAATAACCCCTTCTGGAGTTACAAGAGCACAAGGTTCAGCACCTCTTGTGCTGTAAGCATTTGATATGCTTTTACCGCTTTTTGCACATCTCCAACTGAAAAATCCCATCATTTACCTCCATTATCTGCATTTTTAAAATAATCTGCCTTCTGCAAAACAAGCAGGGCGTTCTTCTTCTGTTAACTCATTGGATTTTTCTTCCACCTCGATATCAGATGGAAGAAGGTTTTTCATAGTAGATGGTAGCAGAGTGAAGTTTTTGCCAAACATTTCCGTTGCTTCTTCAAGCGAAATGTCAAATTCTTCACTTGCCTCTTTTGGAGACTTTATCCATTTGTTCAACCTTGCAGCTTCCAAGTTGAAAGCTTTCATAAATTTCTTGTTGAACTTGAAATGGATATTACCGTTTTTAAAGGCTTTAATTTCAGCAAAAACCTCACCGTTTGCCATCATAAACTCATTTTTCTTACCAGGTTCCCAATAAAAGGATTCGGCCCTATCAGTTACCTGAAAACCGAGATTTTTCGCTATTGTAATTACATCATTTATAAATACAGCAGCATCTCTGTATAACTTATTAACCGTATCCCAGTCATAAGGGGAAAAAGCCTGGTAAAAATGGTGAACTATACGATAATCCAGTGAGTAATGAGACATATTACGCTTTTCATATCTCCATCCATCCTCAATTATTCTTTTATTGGACCTATAAAGTCGCACATTATCCCGATCTGAAAGCTGATAATATACCTCTAAAAGCTGCTCATCAAAATACTTATTGGCATTTTTTATTGCCCAAATTACTACTGCATAAGCATTTTGAGAGTTGAAGTCTACGCTTGTGTGTCTTGTTAATTTTTCAAGCATAGCTTTTCTGCTTTTAGAGGTTAAGCGGTCGGTTATGGTGTCCATATTATCAAAGAGTTCCTGCCAGTAAAGGTGTTTTAAGCCTTCTATTTTCTTTTTCAGACTCTCTCTTAAACCCTTAACTGAAACACCAAGTTCTTCAAGTAAATCGGCATCCAGCTTTGAAACGGCTTTATAGTTATCGATCAAATGTCTAAACGCATTATTGTAAAGCTCTTCAAGCCGTTCCACAAGATTGCCACCTTTTACCAGCTCCTTTATTTTCTGTCTCTTTTCTCTTTTAATTTCCCACTCTGTTTTATCTTCTTCATTATCCTTAATTTCAAATTGAAACACTTCATCAAACCATGCCTCGAAAGGGTCTATATCAGGAGACTTTCTATACTTCCATTCTCCTTTTTTAGATAAATCAATTCTTATCAAAGAGACTTTCGCTCTTGCTTTTCGATCCTCGCTGTTTTCAAAGGTAAAATCCTTGATAATTTTCACCTTTGCCCGGCGAAGTTTTAAAGCATTGGCAATTCCTCGATTGCCACCCCATCTTTTAGGTATGACCAGATAGATGTGTTCGCAATTCGCCTCTTTGATGATCTTCTCTACCCACGCTGCATATTGACTATAAGGCGGATTAGAAAATATAATATCCACCTTTTTATCAATCAATGTTTGCTGCCAAAAATCGGTACCGATAATATAGATATCTTCATCAAGTGCATTCAAAAGCACTTGAGATTTTTCTATGGCATATTTGGAAGCAAAGAAAAATTTGTTCTTATCTTCCTTCTGTTTCTCGGCAATCTCTTCAATAACCTTAAAAACCTTGCCATTTCCGGCACCGATATCAAGAAAAGACTTGTTAATATAGCTATAAGGCTCAGAATTAACTACATCCCAATACATTGCCTCTATAATTTCCCTCATAGTAGGGTACCACTCATAGTCCTGATTAGCTCCCTTAATTTCCTTCAATAACTCCAATTTGCTCATATTTCACCTCCATTACTCCATTATCTCTATACCTTTTAAAGAGAGAAGCTCACGAAAATATCGGAAGCCATTCTCTCTATCCTCCATTAATGATGCAGCCAAATTTTGGATACTCCAGGGAATTTTTGCTTCATCAAGACGTTCCGCCCAGAAATCAAAAGCGGATTTTGTCTTGTTATGATATACATTCCAGCAATGAAACATAAAATCCTGAAGCAATGTAAACTGCTTTCCCGTAATTTTCATCATTCCCTCCATTATTCAACATTACATACATCTTGCTTCACATTTATTTCACTAACTTACCGAGATGTCATCTTCGGTGATCTCGTGATCGGTATTGATATATGCGCCTTGTCCACCTACGGACACAAAATAGGTATAGCCGTAACTATCCTCTGATACCAATACCACATCAATTCCATATTCCTCAACAAGCTTCTCGTCAACATAGAAACCAAATCCATTGTAGTGAACAAATACATTTGCCATTTTATTCCTCCATTTGCTTCATTAGAGCCATCTATTAGATAACCTCGATTTTCTTCATGGCACTATTTTTTAAAAGATCATTTAGATCTTTTCCAAGTTCCGCTCTCCAATTGGCCAAGTGGCAATCAACACCGGCTTTCCTTAGCTTTTTAACAAGTATCCCCCGGCCTTCTTGCCCTGGTTTATCTTGATCAAAAGCTATCACTACGGTTTTTCCCCTAAACAGTCCAAGCAGCTCATCGTTGTAGGCATGAACACCCCCAAACGATGCAAAATGCTTACCTGCCATAGCGATTGATAGTCCATCTATATGCCCTTCCGTAATCCATATTGGATTTGGCGAACTTAAAGTTTTGATCCCCAAACCAAATGGAACAGGAAAGACAATATCTGTACAGGAGATGTTCACCTCTTTGCCATATGAACGATTGTCCGTATAGCGCAACATCATCCCCTCTACCATATCGCTATAAATATCAAAATTAGGAATAACCGTAACCGGTACTTTTGCATTATATCGCCATTGGCCATTATCATTGAGCAGTTTGAAGCGAATTAGGTCCTTAACCGGAAAAAGCTTTTTGAGCTTTTCAGTAAGTACCAATATATCTGCTTCCATTAAATACCCGATCAAACCAATATACTTGCTTCCCCCCAAGGCTCTTGTTTTATAATAAGCCACCTTGCCTGTTTGATCTGTATTGAGGCTAAAGCGATACACATAAGTGTAAGCAAGTTTAAGTTTTTGCCTATCGCTCATTCTGTGGTATTGAGGGAAAAAAGGTTTTAGAGAAAGAATTTTCCGATACTTGCGTGAACTATCAAATTCACGATATCGGATCTCGTTTTTTCTGATCGGTTGGTGACTATGAACTACTTCTTCGCCCGTCAAAAATGGGATATTGAAAGTAGCATGAAGCCACTCGCAACCTTTTTTGAAATCGCCAAAATACTTCGTTGCAACAGTTACCGGGTTTCCGGAAATGTCACAAACAAAGCATTTGCAGATATTCTTGCTTTTGACGATACTCAATGAAGGATGCTTATCTCCATTTTTGTGGGCTGATGTATTACAGCAGTGCATAGTTTTTCTTGACATCGAGGGCTTTGCCCCCAATGCTTCCAAAACTTCAACTATATCAATTTGATTTAACCTTTCTAAATCATACTTCATCTCCATTACCTCCATTCCTGCATTTTTACATTGCCCACACCCCCCTTTGAACATTTCTGAAGTGATACTGCAATTGCTGCCGTATCTTTGCTCTCCAGTTTCTATTTTTTGAAATGAGGTGTTGAGCAATATTTTCTACCTCACGGTAGATCTCCTGTAAGGATGCCTGACCTCCAAGCTTCATCAAAGCAATTCTGATAGCGGATCTCCAAGTGGACGCCACCTGACGCTTGATCTCTTTGGCGGTATCCCAGGCTATTGCAAAAAGACTTTTTGCGCTTTTGCGCCATATCAAAAGATACTCATGCACAATTGGTATAAATTTACCGCTATAATGAGTTTTGTTACTCATCATATTATGCTGTACCTTGATAACTACATTCAGCAGCTCGTTTTTAGGCATCATGCCGATAAAATCGGCCTGAAATGACCGATAGCTGCCATTTTTCCTCATGTCACCTATTAGCGTAGTATAAATTCCTCCATCTTTGGTTGCTTCTCGTTGATTAAGAAGCATAACCTGAGATTTCTCAAGAAATTCATCTACACTTTTGCAATGAGAGGTGTCACCTTCAACAGGACATTTACCCCAGACTGAGCCAGAATAACGAATCATGGAATGATATGGGGGATGAGAAAAACATATATCAGCTGGACGAGGTAAAAATGAGAGTATATAGTCTTTTGTAAAGTCCTGACCTTTATACAAATCAAGACCAATATATTCTACTCCCATTTCACGACATACATCACCGGATGTGCCAGAACCTTCACACACATCTACAAAAAGAGATGGTTTAAAGTGTTCTATCAGATCCTTAATGATATAACCGCTTGTATTCCCTCTCCAGCTATTCTTCCCCCATTTTCCACGATCTGGGTATGATACTACGCTTTTCATACTGCCTCCTTGCAAGCAGACAGTATGTTGCTTTCTATTTTATATAAAGTATCATCCTTGAAGATGACTGAATCTACATCATCGCTTAGAATAAATACATTGTACTTGTCTGCAAGTTCTTTGATGTATTTCCTTGCATCTTCTATATCCTCGAAAGATGCAACTACATTCGCCTCATCAAAACACGATTTAACAATAGAATAAATCGTTCTACTCTCATAGCCAACTCTTGTAATCGTAATCCAGGTACCATCCTCAAATTGAGTAAATATGTTTTCGCCCGATTTCAGATGTTCTTCCTTTACAGGCTCAAACTTATCATTCACTCCAAGTTCGGCTATAAGATCACCTATTGCTTGATTTAAACTATCAAGATTGCCATATACAGTATTCAGATGTTCTCCATGACTATAAGAAACAAATAGCAAATACATCATTCACCTCCATTTTCTACATTTATCTCCATCACAAAAACATCCTCTTCGGTGCAATTATCTTCCATGAACTCTTCCAACTCATCGTAAGTTGAGAAAGAGCCGATAGAAGCAACCTCATTGGCAATTCTCAAGGCCTCAGCTTCGGCTTGTTCTCTTTTTTTAAAAGCAACTACTCTCTCAACTACACCGCTACGAATATAGAAAGAGCCATACAAAACATCGCACTGTTCTTGCTCGTTATCATCATCACAAGCAAGCTGGTAATAATCCTCAAAATAGTGTTCAAGTCTTACACATATATCAATAATAGTACCGAACCGTTCAGACTCAATATTCCCAAGGTTTACACCTTGCAAATCAACAACTCTAAATTCTCCATTCTCAAAGTAAACATCAAATTCCAGTAGCCCAATCAAATGAAGCAACTGGACATCTGTTAAATCTTCAAAAAACAGCTGATCGTTTTTCCAAAAATGGCAAAAATTAATTTTCTCTTGCTCTTTAGGAACAAGCAGACCATCCTCTTCTATTTCTATATTTTCCAACATCTCCATTTCCTCCATTATCTAAAATTTTTTAACTAAACAAACCGCCTACCTCACTAAAATATCTTGCTTTTGCAACTTCTATTGCAGTATCGAGGTTTGTTGTCGGAGTACCGTGTAAAGCAAGGCTTTTGAAACCCATTTGCTCACTCCAAAAATCCCATACACCTTCACTATCACGGTATATGACAGATTTGACACCTATCTCGCTACAAACATTATCAATATTGTTTGTAACCGACATGAAACCTGATATATCCTTGTCGATAACAACTCCGACTTTTTCACCCTTAATTTCGATTATGTAATAAACATAATCGCTTTGAGGGGCAAACCCCTCATTTTTGTTTTTAGGCTTTGGATTAAAAAGTGCATACCTCGCTGCACAAACATCACCCATGCCCCTTTCTATGCTTGCTATTTTTGTAAGCGGTTTGCCGCAAATGCAGCATCTATTGCCTCCATTTCCCATCATTCACCTCCATCTCAAAATAAAGTAGGAGTTTTTCGTTCCCACTCTTTATAAAACTTTAACCACGCTTCAATTGGTATCCAGTGTGTCAACTTGCCAACTGCTTTTTGCAGTTCCGGATCAATGTTGTAGATTTTGATAAACTCTATAACAACCTGATCTCCATCGCCTTCTTCAAGCAAATTGTCAAATTGACGGCCAAAGTATTTATAGTTGTTTATACAATCATTTGCTGCGTTTATTGCAAGTTTTTTTATCTGATTTGCTTTGCTTAAAGCGTTCATTGCTGCATTTCCTCCATTTTCTGTTTTTTTCTATTACCTACCCATCCAGTTATGAGTTTAATGAGATCGGGTTTTTCTCTAACCGCAACAATTGTTGCGTTTCCGGTAGTAACCTCAAAAATGCGAGCTTTTGGATTTTTTGCTATCTCCATATGAAGCTTTGCGATAGCACTCAAATCAAAGTATCTTTCCCCCAGTCTCTCAATAAAGTGTTTAGTGGGTATAATCCTTAACATATTCGCCTCCATTATGCTGCATTTTCTTCATCCTCCTCGGCTTGATTTCCAAGTTTTAAGAGATAATCAAAAGCCTCTTGTGCTTTGCTTGCTGCTCGCCACAAATAACGATAGTCGTCCTTGATGGCTTTTAGCCAAGACTTCAAATATGCCCCGTGTCTTGCTTCTTCAATCTCAACTCCAAAATGGCTGCTTAGAAACACACTGCCAAGCTCTGCCACAAGCTCCTCAAAGGCATAGTCCTTCGTTCCGAAACGATTTTTAATCTCCCGATTCAGTCGGTGAGACGCTCCGCTCCAGTGCGTAAGCTCGTGAAAGAGTGTTGAGTAGTAAGCATCGGGGTTTTTGAAATCAACAATGTTTGGCATTGTAATTAAGTCTAAAGCTGGAGTGTAGGCCGGCTCACCATGAGATATAACCGGACTCACATTATCAATGAAAGTTTCGATTTGCTCATTCCGCTCATCGGTACCAACTGGCTCCGGCAAGGAATAATCAATTCCCTCCGTATCCTCAATATTAAATACCCGGTACATTCTGAGCATTGGAACTCGCCTTTTAATTGGGTTGTTATTCTCATCAAGCTCATCACTCTCAATCTCGATCATCTTATAAAAGTAGATCTCGATGCTTTTTGCTCCCTTTTTGATCTTCCCTCCAAGCTCATTGGCTTGCTTGAGAGTAAGAAAATAAGGAGTCTTATAACCTCGTTCCTGCATTACAAACGACAAATATAAGGTATTAAAACCTCTATACGGTCGTTTTGTTACAAAGTTTTGAGGAGTAAGAGAGTGACTTACCCAACTTTTAACCCACTTGCTTCCATCATTTTCCATTACCTCAATCATTCTCTCGACAATTGCTTTCAAGCCTTCTTGAAGTTTCATCTTCATTTCCTCCATTATCTGCATTTTGTGGTTATTAAACAAAAAAAGCCAACCTCAAAGGTTGGCTATTAGGCTGACAGCTTTTTGATCCATATCTTCTTGTTTGTATGATATGAATACCCAAGAGACCTTAATTGGTTAGTTTTTCCATAAGTGCTACCAACGACTTTTACAAAACCGTCTTTATATTCGCAATTCAACCCAAGTTGAGCCAAAGCATCAATTTCTTGCTGTATAAGCTTTTGATTTTCCGCCTCAACATCAACTTGGGCCTCAACGGTTTCTGTATCTATTATTACATCGCCAGTATCACTTATACCAACACCAACTTCTTCTGGAGAGTAAAGCCCACTAATATTAAAAGCCTTACGGAGAGCCTGACTCTCCGCAACTTTCTTTAACATTGTATGAGGCTTTTCTGCCCAAAATCGTGTTGGTTCTCCACTTTTTTTTCTTTGAACATATTCAGAATAAAAAACCTCTACGACAAACGGCATTTGACTATCTGTACGCCATACTTTTGCAATAGCCACCAAATCCGTTGTCATTTTCCACTCACCATCGATCAATTTTGGAACTTCTTTTAAGGTAGAGGTTGATTCAATACCACCAAACTTTCCACTACGGTGGGCAATGGCAAGAAACCCATCTCTGCCCACTAAAGGTTCTATCTTCTCATGCCACATCCCGTTGTCGTCCTGGGATTTTCTTGGCACGAAATAGATCTGTTTGGTGATAGGATTGAGATTGAATTGTTTTGCAACCTCAAAGCAGTAATTCATTTCCTCCGGTTTTGCGTTCGGCGGGAAAAACTGCTTTTTGACAACCTCGATTTCCTCTTGTGTTAACCAACCTTTTTTACTGCCAGCTGTTACCACTCCATTTCCTGTATTCATTGTTTTATTCATCTCCATTTCCTCCATTAATTATTTTGCAACTTTCAAGATTTGAATAAGTTTCAAGTCACCTTCCCAATTTATGTCATCATGATTACCTTGCCAATCTTCCGATTCACAAGCCGGGCATACCTCAAAATCTTCGGTATCCACATAACCACAATCATTGCAAACAAAACTCTGACCTCCATTTAGCATTATTCTGAACTGCAACTCGATATCATCGTATGATGTATCGGTGTAAATAATGCCTTTATTATCCATTATTGCGTATAGTTGCATCTCCATTCCTTCATTATTTAACTTGAATATAACCCTTGCGGGTAACTTCTTTACCAAACTTGTTAATTAGCATCTCATAAAGAGCAGGACGCTCTTTTTTGAGAGCTTTAGTGTCAATAGAAGTATATGAAGTATCGCTGGTTAGCGATATAAATGCTTCATCTGCTTTTATTTTACGAACTTTTGCGGTTCTCATAAATTCTTCAAGCTCCGCTTTTTTGGCCTTTAGGACCTTCTCAGTCTCTTTTTTCTCTTTTTCAAGACGAGCCACCTCTTTGGCCAATTGAAGCAGATCAGCTTGCACCTCTACGACACCACTCTCCATAAGAGGACAACTCATTTTATGTGGACACATTGAGCAATACAGTTGCTCTTCAGCTTCCGGTTCTTTCCCTTCTTTTATCGCTTTCACCAAAACACTTGCACGCTGAATTGCCAACTTTGCAAGCTTCTCGTTGTATGCAATCTCAAAAGTTTTGAACCATCCGCTGTTAAGGTCAATCGCAACTATATATGCCCGTATGGACTTAGATTCATCACGATTGATCTTTAGAAGATGCAACTGATACTGCACTTGCAATATCCAACTGTTATAAGCCTCTGTAATTGGCGATCCTACACTTTTTGCCTCAATAATTACAGCTTCGCCATTGTTTTCAAGCAAAAAGTCAATATGACTTTTAATCTTGAACCCGTTAATAGCAGCTGTAACCTCTACTTGCTCTTGTATTGGCAAACCGTGAAGCATTTTGCGGGTAATGCCTTCGGCGATATGTCCTCTTTCAAAGCGGATCAGCGTAGCCATATCATGCTTTATATCTGGGTTTATCTTGTTAAGATAAGTAGCTCTCAGACAACTGCCAATATCGCTACTACCCACATACTTCTTGCGATCACCAAGTGTTTTAAGACTCTCATCTTTAAGTACCTTCGGTAAGTTTTTCTCTATGAACAACTCAAGTCTTGTTTTCTTCATATCTTCATTACCTCCATTTAGATTAATAATTGTTTCCGCATACTTTGCTACATCCTGTGTTGTAAGCGCAACCCATCCATTTACCACCAT